>NZ_JBHXQN010000024.1:0-111163 GCF_042717785.1 Streptomyces sp. NPDC058619 | reverse complement strand
GCCCCGCCGCTGCCGCTGCCGAGGCCGGTGCCGCCGCTGCCGCCCGCACCACCGACCCCGCCCAGGACACCGTTGCCGCCAGGACCCCCCGCACCACCGGCGCAGTCCCCGCTCCCGGTCGCCGGACCGCCCGCGGTCCCGGGAAAACCGGCCGGGTGGGCAGCGTTGCCATTGGCACCCGCCACGCCGGCAGTCCCGGCGGTGCAGGCCAGGGCGGAGGCCACCGCCGGGGCCCCGAGGAAGAGCGCCGCGCCGGCGAGCAGCGAGGGCAGGGCGAGGAGGGCGGCAGTGCGTTGCCTGTTCATGACGGGGTGTCCTCAAGCTCAGGTGAAGCGGGGTGTGATCGGAGGGGGTGCATCAGGCCGGCGGAAACAGAGAACGGAATAGACGTTCCCCGAACACTTTTCCGTACCGAGTACCGGCAGGCCGTCGGCGAAATTCCGGACCCTTCCCATAGGACACGCATTTATCAATATTTGTAATAGATGGAGAGGTGTCATGTTCATCGACATTTGCCTGCGACGGCAGTACTCTGCCCGCCGTACGTAAAATCCCCCGAACAGAGTGTTTGGCCAGGATTCTCCAGCATTTCTGCACGACCCCGATGATGCGCCGCCCCATCTCAGATTTCTGATTCCACAGCTGCTGAACTGCGGGTCCTGTCAATTTGCGGTAACCGCAGGGTACTTGTGGTCGCCCGGCGCCCGGGGTCCGCGCGTGCGCGCCGGGGCAGCGCCGGGGACGCTGGGGCAGAGGGAGTGACGGGGAATGCCTCGGCCGTATGCCGTTTCCGTGTTTGGGCCGGCATTGCCGAATCCAGCAATTTTCGACATTTTCCGCCACGCGGGTCGAGCAGGAGGTTGCCCACCTCGCGGGCCGCTACGAAATTCCCGCGCGGTGGCACGAGAACTTTGGTACCCGTTCCGCCCACCGGGCGCCTGCGGCGGCGGCGGCCGGAAGCTCTGCCCTCTGCACAGGAACGGGAACGCACCCCCCGTGCCGAGACCCGGTAGCCGACTCCTTCCCCCTACGTGCGACTCCGTACGCCGTGACGAAAACCTCTGGCGGGGGTACACCATGGGGCCGACCGACCGCCCTACCAGGGGCTGCCCTTCCGGGGGAAGCTATTTGATCTTCGCGGCGATGGTCTGGACGAACTCGGGGAGCACCCTGTCCCGCCAGACGAAAGGTGCTGGGGCCGGCATGCCCTTGAAAGCCACGGTGGTCTGCCCGCCCACGCTGAACAGCAGCGGGCCTTTGCGACAGTGCCAACTGCCCTCGCGGAGCCCGGTGATGACACAGTGATCCGCGCCCCTCGCCCCTTGGTTGGTGTTGGTTGCCGGCGCGACCCGATCGGCGTACCTGACAATCAACTGGGGGTCGGCCACGGCCTCAATGCGGAACCAGAACTGGGTGGCGCTGTAGGTCTCGCCCGGCAGGCGCATGCTGTAGAGGCACTGGCCGGACGCGGACCTGTCACTCCCTTTGTACGCAGAGTCCGCAGCGAAGTCCTTGATCGACAGGGCATGGACCGGGCGGCTCTCCTGTTCGATGTCCGTGACGCCAGGGAAGATCGCCTTGATCTCCTCCTCATCCACGAACCAGCACGCGTCGGGCCACTGATCCGCGGCCAGGATTGCCCCACCCTTGAGCGCAGGAAGGCTGACAGGCCCACCTCCGGGGGCGGCCTTGCCTATCGCCACATCACCCTCGGACGGCACGGTTGCACTGACCAGGAGCGTCAGCAGGACGACAACGGAGATCACCAGGACACCCACCAGGGTGCCCGCCACGGTCAGCGCCGTGGCTCTGTTCTTCAGCATGGCGGCCGATTCTCCCCGCGGAGTGAACCGCTTGTCTACCGCACCGCCACACCGAGGCATCGACTGCCGGGTCCCTGCAGTCCTCGGCCTCAAGGACGTGCCCGGCATCGCGCGTCGTGTCAGCGGCCGGCGGGCTCGGGGTAGCGCTTGCGGCGCCGGTCCGGGTCGTCGACGCCGATCTCGTACCAGGGCTCGCCGCGCTTCAGCCGGGGCAGGGTATTCACCCACACCGCGACGGTGATGCCCTGCACGTCGGCGGTGAGCGCCTGGCGGCGGGTCTCGAGCAGGTGCTCCGCCTTGCCCGCCAGGACGACGTGCAGCCGCGGGAAGGTCTGGGAGCGGGTGTAGCGGTGGCGCTGCCAGAACGGGTACGTCCCACCGATCGTGCCGCGGGCTCCCTCCCAGACGCGGTGCCCGGCGTAGCGCTCGTAGTCCCAGACCTCACCTGCGAGGCGGGCCTGACTCATCGACCCGTTGTCGAGTTCGAAGAGGCGGACCTCGCTGGTCTTGGTCGGCACGGCGAGGACGGCGTCGGTGTTGAAGGACAGGCCGGTCTCCTTGACGGCGTGGTTCACCTCCACCTGCCAGTCGGTCAGGTACTCGCGGTGGCCGGCGAGGACGGTGTCGGTGTAGGCGAGGATCGTGTCGGTCACCGCGACGGCGTGCGGGCCGAACCCGGCTCGGACTGCCTTCGCGCCGGTGCCGGCCTTCGGTCGGGGTGGTCGCGGCGATCATGGGAGTCGCCGGTGGCGAGCTGCTAATCCCCACGATCGTGCTGCTGTTCGGGGAGAACATCAAAACGGCGGGGAGCTTCTTGCTGCTGGTCTCCCTGCCGACGATGCTCCATCCAGCAGGATCTTTCCCGGATCGTGCACCGCCCGCGGCCGTCGCCATGGCGCCAGCACTGCCGATATCGCCTGGTCCAGCCCGCTCTTGCGGACGGTTTCGACCAACGACGAGCGCGCCGATGGTGGCTGTGCTGCGGTGGCCCTCGCGGTCGCACTCGGCGGTGACTGCCTGGCCGATGCGGCCATGCTGCGGGCCGAGCCGGCCGTGTTCGGGCCTCGCCTTGATCGACCGCACGGGTCGTTCAGCGATGAAGGTGTAGAAGTACCACTTGTGCCGTCGCGGCTGTAGCGGGCGAAGGCCACAAAGATCCGTGCCCTGACCCACAGAACATCGCAGCAGGACCTGGCCGTGGTACTGATCAACCTGAACAGAGCCACACAGGGCTGGGCCCACTACTTCCGGCATGCCGTCGCGAAGCATGTATTCACCAAGGTGGACGACATCGTGTGGTGGCGACTCGTCCGTCTGCTGCGCGAACGGCACCACTGGAATTGGAGGGACTGCCGCCGACGATTCACCACTCCCAGCGGGCAGTGGATTCCGATCTCTGCGGGTGAGATCAAGCTGCGGAAGATCAGCGCGATCCCGGTCACTCGGTATCGCTACCGCGGCAACAAGATCCCCAATCCCTGGGTCCCCGAAGCCCTCTGACGGCAGAGACCGTGGAGAGCCCGTTGCGCTGAGAGGCGCACGGCGGGTTCGGCGAGAGGTCCGGGAAAACGGACCGGGAGTAATCCCGGCACCGCGTCCCGGGCCTACTCAGCGACGAAGCCGGGTTCACCCGCAGGCCGCCCCGGGGACGGACCTGGGGCCGGCGCGGAGTGACTCCGGTCGTCACCATCAGCGGCCGGCGCTCGGGACGGCTGTCGGTGGCCGGGCTGATCGCGATGCGGCCAGGCTCGAGGACCCGGCTGTGCCACCGACTTCGGACCCACACCGCGGGCAAAGGCACACGCCGCAGCATGGGCGAGCGGGACTTCATCGCGCTCCTCGACGGCGCCCATCACCTGGTCAGCGCGCCGATCGTGCTGGTCTGGGACCGCCTCAACACCCACGTCTCCCGCAGGATGCGGGAACTCGTGGCCGAGCGCGATTGGCTGACAGTGTTCCTCCTGCCCGCCTACGCACCCGACCTGAACCCCGTCGAATGGGTATGGGCCCACGTCAAACGCAGCCTCGCAAACCTCGCCGTCATGGCCCTCGACCGCCTCGAAGCACTCGTCCGCAACAGGCTCAAACGACTCCAGTACCGGCCCCACACCCTCGACGGCTTCATAGCCGGCACCGGCCTCACCCTCGACATACCAACTTCACCCTGAAGAGCCGAAGTCAGTAATTCTTGGCACCGGATGGCCGTCCGGGGCGGGCGCCTCGGGGTTTGGGAACACGCGCCGGACAGGCGAGAGGCTGTCGCACGGCTCCTGCCGGGTGAAGGTCAAGAGTGATTCGTTGTTCGGTTCCGAGGACCAGGGATGCGTCGGAATCTTGGCTGGTGGGGCGAAACTTCTTGTCGTGTGACCGTGATCGTGATCTTGACATGCCGCGGGATGTGCGGGAGTGGCTGCCGCCCGAGCAACTTGATCTTTCGGCGTTCGAGGACAGCTACCGCGGCGATGGGCAGGGAGGGGCTGCCTACACTCCCGCGAGTCTGGTCGCTCTGCTCTTGTACTGCTATAGCAAGGGCATACGTTCCTCCCGCCGCATCGAGCAGGCCTGCTGGGACGACGTGGGTTGTCTGGTCATCACCGCGAACCGCAGAGTGGACCACTCCACCGTGGCACGGTTCGTACGACGCCACCGTGCCGCCTTGAACTCGCTGTTCATACAGGTGTTGTCGCTGTGCGGCCGGCGCGGCCTGGTCGATCTTTCGGCGGTTGCCGTGGACGGCTCACCGATGGAGGCGAACGCCTCACGCGACGCCAACCAGCGGCTCCTGCGCCTGGAGGAGACCATCTCCCAGTGCGAGAACGAGATCCACACGCTGATGGAGGACGTAGTCGACCACGCGGTGAGCGTCGAGGCCGACACCTCGGCCTGCGGCGATGGCGAGGACGTGTGCGACAACTGGCCTCGTCTGTCCCGGCTGTGTGACCGGCTCACCCGGGCCCGCTTGGCCAGGGACAGACTGCATGAACGGGCTATGCCTTCACCCACCGAGATCCGGATCAAGATCGAAGCCGCCGAGCGGATGGTGTCCCGCGCGGAGAAGCGCCTGGCCGCCGAGACCGAGGCTCACCAGGAGAAACTGAAGAAGTACGAGCTCCGCGCCCGAGAGGACCGGGAGGCAGGGCGTCGTGGAGCCAACGGACGGCCGCCGGTCCCGATGGAGCACAAGTCCGTCCTCGTTCGCCAGCGAACGCGATTGGTGAAGATGCGGGCCTGGCTGGAGCGGGCCCGCACACCCCGGCCTGTCCCCTCTCCGGCGTCCCGTGCCTGCCTGAGCGATCCCGATTCCCGGCTGATTCCCGGCAAGCACGGCGGCTACCTGCAGGGATACAACATCCAGATCGTGTGCGCCCGCCGTCAGTTCTTGCTGGCCATCGAAGCGCACGACAATCCCTCGGACAGGACGGCCCTCGTTCCGATGGTGAAGAAGACGCAGCACAATCACCAGGCCGCAGGGCTCCCCGGCGACATCCAGCTCTGGCTCGCCGACAGCGGATACGCCTCCGCCGCCGCCTTCGAGGCCCTCGCCGACCTCCCGTTACTGGTCTCGGTCACCAGCGATGCCGACCAGGCGGGCTTCCCCGCGAAACGTCAGCAGGCCCCTGCGGGCCAGCAGGACATGGCGGCCCGACTCGCCGCCCCAACAGGACGGGCCCAGTACCGTCAGCGCAGTGCCCTGGTCGAGCCGGGATTTGCCCAGATCTTCCAACGCTTCGGACGACACCTCAACTACCGCGGCCGTCAGGCGGTGAACGCCGAGATCAAACTCCTCGGCACGGTGCACAACCTCAACAAGCTCATCAACCACACCCCCAAGAAGCACTCTTGACCTTCACCCGGCAGGAGCCGTGCGACAGCCTCGCGAGGTGGGCGCGGATGTTCCTGAACCCGCGGCGGACCCGGGCCGGGGCGAGCCGGCCGGAGGTAGCGGCATTCTTCCAGGGCCGGCGGAGGTCCGCGGCCAGCGGCGGGCGACGATCAGGAGCCAGGTCCCGGCATGCTTCCGGCGTACCGAGTGCGAGCCTGTTTTTGTGTGTTACGGCTGCACCATCACTGCTCGGCCCATCCGCTTTCCCTGCGCGTCGAAGACTCCGATCCTCACCACGTCCATGCTGCGCTGCGGCCACTGCGTGTAGGCCTCGCTGATCGCCTGAACCTGCGCGTCGAGGTCATCCTTCTTCAGGTCCAGACTGGTGTGCACGTAGATGAAGGCGTAGACATGCTCGTTGTCACCCTCCACCACGCGCTGCACCGCCGTCACGTGATCCACGGCATCCCATCCTGGCTTTCCGCTGGCACCCGCCCACGCCTTGAAAAGCTCACCCTCGAAAGCCTCCTCCTTGCGATAGAACCCGTGGGGCAGCGCCGTCAGACGATCGGGAACGGTGAGGTCACCCTTGGGTTTCGTCTCCAGAGAGCACCCGGCCAGTGCCAGGAGCGAAGCGGTCAGCAGCAGACGGCGTGTGATCAAGACGGGATCCTTGTGTACGGAAAAGGGAATGCCCCCGCACCGTATTCGATGAGGGGGCACGCTCAACAGCTGGCTACCTGGTCAGTTCGTCAGCCTTGTCACCCCAGTTGCCACCCGGGGGTGTCTGTAGTTGTGCAGGTTGCCGAGGCATCCGCCCCAGCCCGTGATGATGTACGGGTCCGGAAGCCCGGTGCGCCAGTCGTAGAGCGACATGCCACCAGACTCGTCGTTGTTGCACGTGGATGACGCCTGGTCACGGAAGGCGCAGTCGCCCAGGTGCTTCGAGCCGTCACTGTGGCAGGTGAGCTGGCGGCCGTAGTACCAGGCGTCGGCCCAGATGCGCGTGGAGCCGAACGGAGTGTAGGCAGTGCCGTCACCGTCGACTGCGATGGCCATCGTTCCGGCCTCGGCCGGTGCACCCTTCTCCATGATCAGGTCCGAGCGGCCCTCCGGAGCTTCGGAGATCTCGTACCGGGTTCCCTTCTTCTCCTTCTTGTAGGCGGCCGTCGCCGCTGCCTCCTCCTCCTCCTCGGTGTCGAAGCACTTGACGGTGAGGTCGGGGTACTCGGCGCAGTTCCGTGCGGTGCCCCAGCCATCCTTGGTCAGGTTGATCTTCTTGCCCTTGTAGGCGGCGAAGATGTCACCGGTCTTCTTGGCCGGCTACCAGGACAAGCAGCCCTGGCGGTTCGCGGAGCCGTACCTCGCCATCAACCGCACGTACCTCCAGCTCAAGATGCGGCTGATGCCGTACCTCTACACGATGAGCCGCGTCGCGCACGAGACCGGCGTGCCCGGCACCCGCGCCATGGTCCTGGAGTACCCCGACGACCCGGTGGCCCGGGGCGACGCCACCAGCGGCCAGTCCATGGCCGGCGACTCCCTCCTCGTCGCGCCCGTCGTCTCCGACACTGCCGTCCGGGACGGCATCTACCTCCCCGCCGGCACCTGGACGGACTACTGGACGGGGAAGACGTACGCGGGTCCGGGCTGGCTGAACGGCTACCGCGCGCCCCTCGACACGCTGCCGCTGTTCGCCAAGGGCGGTGCGATCGTGCCGATGTGGCCGCAGACGAACTACACGGGGGAGAAGCCCGTCTCCACCCTCACCTACGACATCCACCCGCGCGGCGCCTCCGCCTTCAGCCTGTGCGAGGACGACGGCCGCACCCGGGCCCACGAGAACGGCGCCTACGCCCGCCAGCAGGTGAACGTGACCGCCCCGGCGTCGGGTTCCGGCACGGTCACCGTCTCCGTGGGCGCCCCGACGGTGGACTACGCCGGAAAACCGGCCTCCCGCGGCTACGGGTTCACCCTCCACGTGGCCTCCGTCGCCGGGCGCCGTCACCGGGTGGTTCTCCGACGCCGCCGACCGCTCCGGAGTCCTGCGGGTCAAGACCGGCGCGAAGGCGGGCGCCTTCGGCATCGCGGCCACCGGTACGAGCGTCCCGCCGGCCGAGGCCCTGCCCTCCTCCGCCCCCATCGCCCAGGCGGGCTGGTCCCTGGTCTCCGCCGACAGCCAGGAGAGCGCCGCCGAGAACAGCGCGGCCCGCAACGCCTTCGACGGGAACCCGGCCACGCAGTGGCACACCGCCTGGTCCACGGGCACCCAGGCCGCGCTCCCGCACGAGGTCCTGATCGACCTCGGGGCCCGGTACGCCGTCGACGGCCTCGGCTACCTGCCCCGCCAGGACGGCGGGGTCAACGGCCGGATCGGCGCGTACGAGGTCCACGTCTCCGACACCACCGCCGACTGGGGCCCACCCGTCGCCACCGGTGCCTTCGCCGACACCGCGACCGCCAAGCACACCGCGCTGCCCGCCGCGGCCGGCCGTTACCTCCGCCTCAGAGCCCTGACGGAGGCGGGCGGCCGCGGCCCCTGGACCAGAGCCGCCGAGATCACCCTCACCGGCCGACCGGCCCCCTCCCGGCCGCAGCCGCCCCCTCCCGCACCACCGTCCGCACCTGCGACGGCAGCGCGGGCCAGACCTGGCAGGCGGGCCCCCAGGGCACCCTGCGCAACGCCGGGCAGTGCCTCGCTCCGGCCGGTTCCGCCACCGGGAACGGCACCACCCTGGGACGCGCCGCCTGCGACGGCACCCCGGCCCAGCGCTGGACGTTCACCCCCTGACCGCGCCCGGGGGTCCGGCCCGGCACCCGGGCGGGGCCCCGCCGTGCGCCCGCGGGTCCGGGCCGCCGGTGCGGCAGGATACGGGGGTGGACATGACGGAACTGGCACGGCGGGCGGGCGCGCTGGCGGACCGGGCCGGTCCGGGTGGCCGGAGCATCCTCGGAATCGCCGGGCCGCCGGGGGCCGGCAAGTCGACCGTGGCCGCGAAACTGGCCGAGGCCCTGGGGCCGGACGTCGCCGTGGTGGTGCCGATGGACGGCTTCCACCTGGCCGGGTCCGAGCTGGTCCGGCTCGGCCGGGTTGACCGCAAGGGCGCTCCGGACACCTTCGACACGGCCGGGTACACCGCCCTCCTGCGGCGCCTGCGCGAACCGGGCGCGCACCCGGTCTACGCCCCCGCCTTCGACCGGTCGCTCGAAGAGCCGATCGCCGGAAGCATCGCGGTCCCGGCCCACGTGCCCCTGGTGATCACGGAGGGCAACTACCTGCTGCACGACGCGGGGGAGTGGGCCCGGGTGCGGCCCCTGCTCGACGAGGCCTGGTACCTCGCCCCCGACGACGGGCTGCGGATCGGACGCCTGGTCGACCGGCACGTCCGCCACGGCAAGGACCCCGCGCACGCGCGGGCGTGGGTGGCCCGCTCGGACGAGGCCAACGCCCGGCTCATCGCACCGGGCCGGGACCGGGCGGACCTGGTCCTCGACACCGGCTGACGTCGGCCCGGCCCCCGGACCGCCCCACCGCGGGCGGGCTGCCCGACGACCAACGACCGACAACCGACGACCGACGACCACCGGGCCCACCGGTCGCGTCGCGGTGGAGGGCCACCCGGGGGCTGCCGCCGGGTCGTTCCCGGGTGATCAGCCGGCCTCCCCGTACGCGGCCTCCCGCAGTGCGCGCAGGAGGAGCTGGAAGTCGGCGTCGTCGACCGCGTGGATGCTCTGCCGGAGGTTCACGGCGCAGTCGCCCACGAGGGAGACAGCGAACTCCAGTACGGCGACCTCGCTGCCGGAGGCCCGGCGTGACCACCGCGGGGTGCGCAGCAGCCGGGCGAGGCCGTCCCAGTCGATCCCGCCGGTCTTGTCGATCAGCGGGCGGCCGGCCGCGTCCGCGAGGTCCCGGTCCTCGGTGAAGCGGCGCAGCCAGAGGCCGTCCTGATGCGAGCCGAGGAGCCGGGTGGCCGCCCGGACGTGCTCGTTGTCGACGTCCTGCAGCAGTTTCGCGGCGAGTTCCGCACCCGTCGCCTTGTTCACCGACACCGGATTCTCCGTTCCCTGGAGGAGCGGGGCCGGAGCCGGCCCCCGCCCCACTGTGTCCGGTCCCGCCCGCCCCTCGGCGCCCCACACGCCCGCCGGTCCCCCGGACGACGGTCAGGCGGTGACGTCCGGGGCGTTCCGGCCGGGCTTCGCGGGGCAGGATCCGGACGTGACGGCGGGGGTGATGCGGCGTGTGGGGCCGAGCTGATGGCCGGGTACCCGGCAGCGGACATCGTCACGTCGGCGAACACCATCACCTCGGCGAACACCATCACGTCGAAGGGGGTCGCGGCCACGCAGACCGTCTTCCCCCTCACGTCCACCTCGTGCCCCGCGCCGCCGGCGACCGCCTGCGGCTCCCCTGGACCCCGCAGCACACGGAGAGACCCGATGCCAGTGACCCCGTACCTCGTCTACGCCCGCGAGCCGATCCCGGCCTCCGGGCCCAGTGTCTTCCTCGCCGGTCCCACCCCGCGCGCCGACCAGCCCGTGGCGTCCTGGCGGCCCGACGCGATCGGGGAACTCGCCGCGCAGTGGGCGGGCCGGCAGCGGCTGACCGTCCTGAGCCCGGAGTCGCGGGGAGGGTTCCGCGCCGCCGACTACGACGACCAGGTCGACTGGGAGACCGATGCCCGCAGGCACGCCGACGCGATCCTCTTCTGGATCCCCCGCGACCTCGCATCCCTTCCCGGTTTCACCACCAACGTCGAATTCGGCCTCGACGTCGCCACCGGCCGGGCCGTTCTCGGCTGCCCGCCCGACTGCCCCAACCCCGAACGCAACCGCTACCTCATCCACGTCGCCCGCCGCCACGGCGTCCCCGTGCGCGAGACCCTCCACGAGACCGTCGCCGCCGCGCTCACCCTCGTCGCAGCGGCTGACACCCGGTAGCCCGGCACCCTTCCCTCGGATATTGACTCAGATTGTGACTATCTTGACAGCGCCCATTGTCAAATCTAGAGTGCGGTCATGCTCTGCGTGAGCTCGCGTTGAGCTGCGTTCGTCTGGGTCACCGAGAGGGGCAAGCGTGTCTTCCGAATATGGACGTTTGATCTGGCGCAATGGCACCTTCATGCCGTGGGAAGAGGCGACGGTGCACATCAGTTCCGTCGGGCACGCCTCGGTCTCCGCCGCTTTCGAAGGCGTGCACTCCTACTGGAGCCCCGCGCGCGGGACGCTGCACGGATTCCGGCTCCGTGAGCACATGCAGCGGCTGCTGGACTCGCTCCGGCTGAGCTGGATGGAGCCCGGGTTCGACGCGGACGCGCTCGTCGCGGCCACCGTCGAGCTGCTCTCGTCGTGGGAGACCAGCGGCAAGGACCTCTACGTGCGCCCGTGGGGCTTCGCCGGAGGGACGCACAAGGAGCAGATGGTGCCGCGCGGCACGCCGGCCGAGATCGCCATCGAGACCTGGGAGTTCGAGAGCAAGCTCGGGCAGGGGCGCACCTGCACACTGGCCGTCAGCTCCTGGCCCCGCTTCAACCCGGGCGCCTCACCGGCGTCGATGAAGGTGTTCTCGAACTATCACAACGGCAGGCTGGGCAACATCGACGCCCGTGCCCGCGGCGCCGACTGGCCGGTCTTCCTCAACGGCGCGGGGAACGTCACCGAGTCGTCCGGCTCGTGCATAGCCCTGGTCAAGCGCGGCCGGCTGATCACCCCCGACCTGGCCAGCGGCGTCCTGGACAGCATCACCCGCAACACCCTGTTCCAGCTCGCCGAGGAGGAGCTCGGCCTGTCCGTCGAGGTCCGGCCCGTGGAGCGGACGGAGTTGTACCTGGCCGACGAGATCTTCCTGATGGGGACCGCGGCCGAGGTGCTGCCCGCCGTGGAGGTCGACGGGTTCCCCCTCGGTGACGGCAAGACCGCGGGGGAGATCACGCGGGCGCTGGAGTCCTGCTACCACGACACGGTCCGCGCCGTCACCGGCCGGCACGACGAGTGGCTCACGCCGGTCCCGGCGGTCCCGGCGGCGCCGGCACGCTGAAGCGCGGTTCGGCCGTACGGATACGAGCGGCGTAGAGCGCCGGATCGAGGCCCAGGACCCGGAAGGCGGCCAGCCGTACGAGCAGGACCGGATGCGCCCCGCGGCGGTAGAGGGCGGCGACGTCGCCCCGTAGCAGCTCGTCCCGCTCCGCCGCGGTCAGCGGGCGGCGGGCGAGCTCCCGCCGCGGGTCCGCCCGCATCCGTTCCAGGGTTTCCGGATCGTGTGCGATGTCGTAGCAGAGACGGTCGATCGCATGGACGCCCATCGGCGTGTCCTTTCGCTCTCTTCTTGCTCTTCTTGCCGTGTCGCCCCTCGCGGCGTGTCCACGGCCCGTGTTCCGCGTCCCCGCACGTCGTCCCGCCCCGGCTCCGGAACGCGTCCGCCGCGTTCCGGAGCCGCGGGCGTTGCCCGCTGCGTGCGGCCGTTCAGCCGGCGCCCCACGCCGCGAAGGCGTGGCCCTCGCCCTCCCGGTGGTCCATGTGGGCGATGGACAGGTCCGCGGCCATCTCGGCGGCCGCGATCCACGGCAGGACCTCGCCGGCGACCGTTCCGGCCTCTTCGATGCGCCGCTCCGTGGTCTCGGACACGAGCCCGTCCAGGTCGCCCCGGTACAGCCGGTCGGCGACGGTGCCGGCCCAGGACGGCCTCGGAACGCCGTACAGCTGGTCGGGCAGCATGCGGGGGCCGCCCACCTCCAGGGAGAAGCTGCCGCTCGCGACAACGGCGACGCGACGGCCCGGCAGGTCCTCCAGGGCGTTGCGCAGCACCCGGCCGAGCCGTCTGCAGCGCTCTGCCGAAGGCCGGGGCGCCACCATGCCGTTCAGGTACACGGGGACGACGGGCAGCCGGCGCGTGTTGAGGAAGTGCAGCGGCACCACGACGGAGTGGTCCACCGAGTGGCCGCGCAGGGCCACCGGGTCGAAGTCCTGGCCGACCAGGCCGCGGTGGAGCGTGGTCCCGATGTCCCCGTCCAGCGCGTACGAGGTGGGGGAGACGCCCGGGACGTCGTCGTTGGGGCCGCGGACGCTGTCCCCGGTGGCGATGGCGAACGTCGGCCACATGTCGGGGGTGAAGGTGTTGATGTGGTCGCAGGTGAGGACGACGAGGACATCGGCGTCCGCCCGCGCGACCACCTCCTCGACCGCCGCGTAGCGTCGGGCGAGTTCCGCCCCCGCGGCCGTGTCGGTGCGGGCGAGGGTGGGGAAGCCCGGGGTGTGCGGGACGCCGGCGACGGCGACGATGTCTGCCACCTCCCGTCACCCGCCCGGTGCCGCCGCCGCGGCCACCCGCGGCCCGGGCGCGGCCGTGGACCCGCCGGGCGCCGTGCCCTCGGAGCGGGCCGCGCGGTACATCTCCCGCAGCAGGCGCAGGGTGCCGAGCCCCGCAGCGCCGTCGGCCGTCATCGGGTGACCGTCGCGGACCGCTGCGGCGAAGTCGGCGATCTGCCGCCGGTGCGAGATGCCGTAGTAGCCGATGCCGGCGGGGGCCGGTGCCACCTGCGCGCCCACGTCGCGCGCCGCAGCGCGGAGCGCGTCGCCGCCCTCGGCGACGTGCAGCGTCCCAGGGTGGTCCAGGTCGAAGAGGACCGAGCCCTCGGTGCCGACGAGTTCGATCCGGGTGCGCCAGGTGATGCTGCTCGCGACCGTGACCTGGTACGTCACCAACGCGCCCTGCGGGCCCCGCAGGACGGCTGCGAGGGTGTCCTCCGTCTCCATGCCGCCGCGCGGCGCCGTGTGCCCGGCGGCCGCACCGGCCACGGTGAGGCCGCCGGTGAGCCAGCGCGTCACGTCGAGCGCGTGGTAGCCCTGGTTGACCAGGGCGGAGCCGCCCTCGCCGGCGAAGGTGCCGCGCCAGTAGCTGTCGGCGTAATAGCCGTCGTCGCGGCCGCACTGGAGGCTGACGGTGCCGGACACGAGCCGTCCCAGGAGGCCGTCGGCGATCCACTCGCGGACGGCGGCGACCACCGGGTCGTAGCGGTGCTGCGAGACGACCGACAGGACGCGGCCGGTGCGTTCGGCGAGGGCCGTCAGGGCCTCACCCTCCTCGGCGGTCATGGCCAGCGGCTTCTCCACCAGGACGTGCTTGCCCGCCCTGAGCGCCGCGGCGGCCAGCTCGTAGTGCTGGGCGTGGTCGACGGCGATGGAGACGCTGTCGACCAGGGGGTCGGCCAGGACGACCCGTACGTCCGAGGTCACGTGCGGCAGCCCGTACTCGCGGGCCAGGGCCTCGGCCCGCGCGCGGTCGCGGTCGCACGCCCAGCGCAGTTCGGCGTCCGGCAGCGCGGAAAATCCGTCGACGTGGTTGGGGGCCACTCGCCCGCACCCCACCACGGCATGAACAAGGGGTTTCACGGAGAACTCCTCGGGTCTCGCGGTTGCCCGTCGGCGACGTTACGGAAATGGAAGCGGCACGGACGGTCTCTCCACTTCAGTCAATATCTGCTGACTCTGGATGTCAACGGCCTTAGCCGTGCTTAGTGACTCGTTTAATGACTGATCTTGACAAGTAATCGTAGAGCGACTTGACTCTGCCTCACCCGGCGTTGGGACGCTGCCTCGAAGGCCGTCCCGGGATCCGCCGGGGACCAGACGGCGGAGCGTTGCCGCTCAGTGCACCCCGCCGGCCGGTACCCACACCGACCACGAGCCGCCCCGCTGCGGCAGACCGGAGGACGTCGTGCTCCACCCCGACGAACTGGCCCGGCGTGCCCGGCGGCGAGTCGTCGAACTGGCCGCACGCAAGGCGGTTCACCTCGGCGCCGCGCTGTCCATGACCGACCTGCTGGCCGTCCTCTACACCCGGGGCCTGCGCTACCGACCGGACCGGCCCGACTGGCCCGACCGGGACCTGCTGATCCTCAGCAAGGGCCACGGCGCCTACGGCCTGTACGCGGTCCTCGCCGAACTCGGCGTCATCACGGCCGACCTGGCCACGCTTCCGGGCCACCCGTCCGACGCCGTTCCCGGCATCGAGGCCGCGACCGGCGCCCTCGGCCACGGACTGTCCCTCGGCTGCGGCATGGCCCTCGGCGCGCGGCTGGCGGGCCGGAACCAGCGGGTCGTCGTCGTCACCGGCGACGGCGAGCTCGACGAAGGGAGCAACTGGGAGGCCGCGCAGTTCGCCGCGCACCACCGCCTCGGCAACCTCGTCGCCGTCGTGGACCGCAACCGCCTCCAGCAGGAGGGCGACACCGAGACCATCAGCGCCCTCGAACCCCTCGCCGACAAGTGGCGGGCCTTCGGCTGGCGCGTCGCCGAAGCCGACGGGCACGACACCGCCGCCGTCACCGACGCCCTCGCCGGGCTCCGGGACGGCGACGGGCCCGCCGTACTGCTCGCGCACACGGTCAAGGGCAAGGGCGTCCCCTTCGCCGAGGGCGATCCCGCCTGGCACATGGGCCAGTTGGACGCCGCCCAGCGCCAAACGGCCCTCGCCGCACTCGCCGCACCCGCTGCCCCGGCCCTCGCCGCCGCGGGAGGAGCACTGTCGTGACCACCGCACCGCTCACCATGCGCGCCGCACTGGCCGCCGCCCTGACCGAGGCCGTCGACGCGGACCCCGCCCTGATCACCCTGGGCGCCGACGGACAGGCCCTGTTCCAGGGAGTCATGGCCCGCCACCCCCGCCGGTACGTCGACGTCGGCATCGCCGAGGCCAACCTCGTCGGAGTCGCCGCCGGACTCGCCCGCAGCGGGATGCGCCCGGTCGCGGCCGCCATGGCACCCTTCCTCGTCCGCAGGGCCTACGAACAACTGCGCCTCGACGTGTGCGTGCCCGCGCTGCCCGTGGTCTTCCTCGGCGTCGGCGCAGGGCTGGGGTACGGACATCTCGGCCCCACCCACCACGCCACCGACGACATCACCCTCATGTCGGCGCTGCCCCACATGAGCGTCCACTGCCCCGCCGACGCCGCCGACGCCGTGTCCGTACTGCGGACCCTGCTGCCGGCCGACGGCCCCGCCTACGTACGGCTCTCCGCGCGCCCCGACCCGGAACTGCCCGCGGCGGCCTCCGACGGCGACCCGCGGACCCCCCGACTGCTGCGCGACGGGGACGACGTACTGCTGCTGGCCACCGGCCGCTGCGTGGCCGAGGCACTCGCCGCGGCCGACGCCCTCGCCGGCGACGGGGTGGACGCCGCCGTCGCCTCCGTGACCACCCTCCACCCCTTCCCCCGGGACGCCGTACGGGCACTGGCCCTCGGCCGGGCGCTCGTGGTCACCGCCGCCGAGTCCCTGGGCCCCGGCGGCCTGGGGGACCGCACCGCACTGACCCTCGGCCGGGACGGCCCCCCGCTGGTGCGTCTGGAGACCGACCACCGCTACCCGCCGGTCGCCTCCCACGAAGAACTTCTCCACTTCTACGGCGTGGACAGCCGCGGCATCCGGTCCGCCGTGCTCGGCCGGTTCACCAGGAACACGAGGAAAGCGTGACGATGAGGATCCTCTCCAGCGCCCAGGCCTGCGGATTCGGGCCCGTCTCCAAACTGGTCGCCATCACCCCCCTGCTCGCCGACAGCAGCGTCGACTTCGTCGGCCAGGACGTCGCACTCGACTTCGCGCGGCGGCACAGCCACCGCTTCCACCGCATCACCGAAGGCGACACCCGCCGGAGCGAGGACCTCGCACAGGGACTCGCCGACGCCGACCTCGTGGTCAGCGTCATGGACGCCGAACTCGTCTTCCGGGCGGTACGCGCCGAGGTCCCCGTGCTCTTCTTCGACAGCCTCCTCGGCTTCTGGCTGACCGGCCGCAGCTTCGAGGAACTGGCGGCGCGCGCCCACCTCGTCCGGTGGGCCGACCACGACACGGCCCGCTACGTCTTCGACACGCTCGCCCCGCACGAGCGCATCCTGCTGGCCCACCTCCTCGCCCGGCGGTCCTACGCGCAGAACTTCCCCGGCGTGCCCGAGCGCATCGCGGCCATGGCCGGGGTGGGTGCCGACCACATCGAGCTCTGCGGGCCCATCGTCGACCGGAACGCCCTGGAGGGCGCCCTCGCCCAGCCGGCGCCGGAACGGCCGGCCGGCCTCCTGATCAACCTCGGCGGCTTCCAGAACTTCTTCCTCGACTACGAGTCCCACAACGCCTACCTCGACGTCCTGCGCCGCTGGGTCGCCGAACTCGCCGAAGCCCGACCCGAACTGGGCCGCATCCTGGTCTGCGGCGGGGCGTTCCGGCAGCCCGTCACCGAGACCCACGGCGAGGTCGAGGTCGAGTACGCCTTCCTGCCCCAGACGGAGTTCCTCCGCCACCTCGCCCACGCACCGCTCTACGCCGTACCGCCGAGCCTCACCTCGCTGCACGAGTCGGTCATCCTGCGCCGGCTGCCGCTGCTGCTCCCCGAGCAGCACTACGGACACATCGCCAACCTGCGCGCCCTGCGCGGCACCGTCGCCGGCGACATCGCGGCCAGCCTCACCGACCTCGGGGACAGGTTCACCGTCCCCGAGGACGACCTGGAGGGCACCAAGGCCCTCGACCGGCTCACCCGCGAACTGCTCACGGACGAGTCCGGCTACCGCCACCTCGCCGATCACCTGGACGCACGTCTGACCGCCTATCAGAAGCTGACGGCCGAGGAGCGGCACGCCGCCGTCGACGAGCTCGGCGACCTGCTCGGCGGACCCGCGCTGGCCGATCTCCTGGACCGCGTCGACGTGTCCCTCGTCACCACCGGGAGCACGCCGTGAACCGCACCCCCGCCCCGCACAGCAGCGGCCCCGCCGCCACCGCACCCGCCCCGGCGGACCACGCCGACCTCACCGAACGGAGCGTCGACACCGGCGAGGTGGCCCGGCTGATGCTAGCCGCCCACCTGGAGCGGACCGGCGCCCCCGAGCCCGGCCCCGACCGCGTGCGGACCTCCACCTGGACTCCGGCCGGCGCCCGCAAGGTCCGCCGCCGCACCTTCGTCCAGCTCGACGTCGACGGCGTACCCGTCGCCGTCGCCAAGGTCCCGCTGTCCACCACCGATCCGAAACTCGCCCGCGAGCTGGAGATCCTGCGCGGCTTCCCCGTACCCGCCCCCCTCGGCAGTCCGGTACCGCTGGACGCGCTGTGCGGCGGGTTCACGATGACCCACCTGCCCGGCATCGACCTGCCCACCGCCGTCGCCGGCGCCACCGGACCCGACGCGCTGTGGCAGGTGCTCCGGCCGGCCGTCGAGCGGGTCGTCGAACTGCACCTGTCGGGGGAGCGGACACCCGGCACCCCGGAGCGCGCCCTCGAAACGGCCGCCGCGTACGTCCGTGACCCCGAGTTCGGCGTCCAGTACGCCGACGAGGCGCTGCGCACGGCCCTGCTGGCGCCCACCCACGGCGACCTCGGCCCCTGGAACGTGCGCTACGACGCCCGCGACGGGTCGGCCCGGGTGCTGGACTTCGAGGACTACCGCGCCACCGGCATCGCCGCCATGGACGTGGTGAACCTGCTCGTCACCACCGCCCTCCCGGTCTTTCCCGACTACCCGGAACACGGCTTCGACTGGCTGTACGACCAGGTCTTCAGCTCGGACCACTGGTTCCGGTCCGTACTGGAGCGGGGCCTGGACCACTACGCGACGCTCACCGGACAGCACCCCGGCCGCGTCCTCGACCTCCTGCCCTTCACCTGCCAGTGGCTCATCGAACGCATCGAGGCCGAGGGCCGGGACACCAGCCGTCTCTTCTACCGCACCTTCGTCGAACGCTACCTGGAGCGGCGGCCCGCGGCCCACGGGAGCACCCATGTCTGATCAGGACCGCACCACCCGTACGGACACCGTCGTCATCGGCGGCGGGCCCGCCGGACTGTTCGCCGCGCTGACCCTGGTCAGGGCAGGCCGGCGCGTCGTCCTCCTCGAAGCGGGCGGCGACATGATCGAAAGCCTGTGTCCCCGACTGGTGGCGCGCATGAACGGGCGGACGGTCCGCGACGCGGAGAAGTTCCGCCTCCAGTGCCCGCGCTGCACCTGCCTCACCGGACTCGGCGGCGCGGCCTTCCACTTCGACACCAACCTCGGATACATCTCCTCGCTGACCCGCTCCAAGATCGAGTCGGCGCCCGACGGGACGGTCCGCTCCTACAGCGGCCTGGAGCGCGCCCTCGGCTCCTTCGACCGGGCACAGGACCTCATCTCCGAGGCGTACCGCATCCTCTACGAGCTGGGGCTCCCGCCGGCCGGGCCGCCCCGGGAGACGAGCGGTTCCCTGCTCGGCGACGGCACCGTCTTCCAGCACGTCGACACGGCGTACTCGCAGAGCGTCACGGTGGACGACTCCCTCGTCGTCATCGCCCACCTCAAGGCCGAACTGGAGCGCGGCGGCGGCAGCGTCCTGCTCCACCACCGTGCCACCGACGTTGAGCCGCTGACCGGCGGCGGGTTCCACGTACGCGCAGACACGCCCGACGGGCCCGCCGCGTTCCGGGCCGACGACGTCATCGTCGGCGTCGGCAAACTGGGCCTGCCCTGGGTCCGCGACCTCGCCGGGCGCATCGGCGTGCGCCACCGGCCCAGCGGCCGCGTCGACCTGGGCGTGCGGCTGGAAGCCGGCCGCGAGGCGCTCGCACCCCTCCTGGACGGCTGTCACAACCCCAAACTGTCGTTCCTCAACGAAGAGGGCCACTCGGTCCGGACGTTCTGCGTGTGCGAGGGCGGCCGTGTCATGCAGTACGGCTTCCTCGACGCGGTCGCCCTCGACGGGCAGCACTGCCTGAACCAGCCCACGACCAAGTCCAACCTCGGCATCCTCACCACCGTCGACCTGCCCGCGGGGACCGACGGCACCGACCACGCCGCCGCCTACGCGCGGCGCGTCGGCGCGTACGGCGGTGGCAAACCCGTCGTCAGCACCGTCGACGAACTGTCCGGACGGCCCGCACCGGAGGGACCGCTCACCACCAGCCTCATCAACTACCACCACGGCGACCTGCGCGACTGCCTGCCCGCGTCCACCGTCCGCGACGTCCTCACCATGGTCGACCGGCTCAACACCCTCCATCCGGGACTGGTCCCGGGCACCGCCACGGTCGCGGCGCCCGTCGTCGAACGACTCTTTCCCGACCTGGACCTCTCCGACGACCTGGAGTCGTCCGTGCCCGGGCTGTACTTCGTCGGCGACAGCTCCTCGAAGATCATCGGCATCACGTACGGGGCGGCCACCGGCATGGCCGCCGCCCGCTCCGTGCTGCACCGCCGCGTCGCCGCGGGCGCGGCGGGCGGGGGGCACTGATGCTCGTCCTGCCGCACCGCACACCCGGCACCGGGCAGCCGCACTTCGAGCAGTGCACGGGCCCGCTGTCCGCGCCCGCGGCCACCCTGCTCGGCGGCCCCGACGGGCATCTCGCGCTCGCCGCCCTCAGCCATCTGCTGCTCCACCGGTACGGAACCGGCTGGGAGGTCCTCGGCGCCGCCGGCGACACCCCGGTGCGCTACGTCCGCGCCGATGACCAGGAGACCGGCACCCTGGCGGCACTCACCGGAGCGGCGCGTCCCGCCGCCGCCCGACCGCCGGCCGCCGGCGAACCGTACGTGGCCGTCCTGTCGGCCCGCCCGGTCACCCTGCCGGCCGCCCTCGGGCGACCCGTGTGGACCGCCGGCGCGCAGGGCCCGGACCTGTGCCTCACGTACGACAGCACCGTCCTGGACGCCGCCACCGCGGAGCGCGTGGCAGCGCACCTGGCGCTGCTCGCCCACCACGCGGCGGAGCGGCCCCTGACCCCCGCGGGCACCGTCGACCTGCTCCGGCCGGACGAGCGGGAGCTGCTGCTGGACACCTGGAACGCGCCGCACACCCCCCACACGGACACCACCCTGCACCGCATGATCCGCGAGCAGGCCGCCCGCACACCCGATGCGATCGCCCTGCGGGACGGCGCCGCCGAGCTGACGTACGGCGCGCTCGACGCCGCCTCGGACCGGTTCGCCCGCCGGCTGCGCCCGCACGTGGACGAGCCCGGTGCCCTCGTCGTGCTGACCGGCGACCGGGACCTCACCCTCTTCACCGCCGTCCTCGGCATCTGGAAGGCCGGGGCCGGATTCGTCCACCTCGACCCGCACCTGCCGGACCTGCGGGCCGAGGAGATCCTCCGCCTCACCGCGCCCGTCGCGACGCTCACCACCGCGTCCGGGCACCGCGCCGTCGCCGGCCGCGCCCTTGACGCGGCCGCGTTCCTCCGGCAGCCGCTGCCCGGCGCGGCCGGCGACCCGCCCGGCGCACCCGAGGACCGGGCCCGTCCCGACACCACGGCCTACGTCCTGTTCACCTCCGGCAGCACGGGCGCCCCCAAGGGCGTCGTCCGCCCGCACCGCATGCACACCTCCCGCATCCGGCTGGAGCAGGGGATGTACGACATGGGGCCGGACGACCGGCACCTGCTCAAGTCGCCCATCAGCTTCCGCGAGTTCGCGTGGCCGCTGGCGACCGGCGGCACGGCGGTGCTGGCCGCGCCCGGCAAGGACCGGGACGACCGCTACCTCGCGGAACTCATCCGCGACCAGCGCATCACCACGGTCAGCTTCGTGCCCTCGATGCTGCGGCTGCTGCTCACCCAGCCCGCGTTCCGGACGGCGCCCGCGCTGCGCCACGTCTTCGTCGGCGGTGAGGCACTGGGACAGGACCTCGAGGACGAACTGCGCGGCCTCGGCTTCGCGGTCCACAACACGTACACCCTCAGCGAGGCCGACTACGTGTGCCACCGCACCGGACCGCTCGCCGTCGCCCGCCCCGAAGGGGCACCCGGCACGGTCGTCGGCGTCCCGCTCGACATGCGGATCTACCTCTGCGACGCGGCGGGCCGGCTCGTACCGCCCGGCGCCGTCGGGGAGATCCACACCGGGGGCCCCGGACTGGCCGACGGCTACCTCGGCCGCCCCGACCTGACCGCCGAGCGCTTCCGGCCCAACCGGCTGGACCCCGCCGGGCCCGAGGTCCTCTTCCGTACCGGGGACCTCGCCCGCCACCTGCCCGACGGCCAGGTCGAGTACGTCGGACGCGCCGACGACCAGGTCAAGGTGCGCGGCCAGCGGGTGGAGCCCGTCGAGGTGGAGACCGTGCTGCGCGCGCACCCGGGGGTCGCCAACGCGGCCGTGGTGGGGACCCCGGACCCCGACCAGGGCGCCGTCCTCGTCGCCTACGTCGTCCCCGAGGGCGACGAGGTGCCGCCCGAGCGGCTGCGCGAGCACCTCGCCGCCCGGCTGCCGGACTTCATGGTGCCCGCGCACCTGGCCTCGGTCCCCGCGCTGCCCCTCCTCGGCAGCGGCAAGGTCGACCGCAAGGCGCTGCGCGTCCCACCGCGCACCCGCCCCGCCCTCGACGTGCCGTACGCCCCGCCCACCACCCCCGACCAGGAGCGGGCCGCCGCACTGGTCGCGCGCGTCCTGGGCCTGGACATCGTCGGCATCGACGACGACTTCTTCGACCTGGGCGGCGACTCCCTGCGCCTGATGCTGCTGCGCGGCTCACTGGAGGCGGCCTGCGGACGCGAGATCGCACTGGCCGACGTCTTCGCCGCCCGCACCCCGCGCGGCCACGCCCGTCTCCTCGGCGAGGCGTCCGAGCACCACGGCACCGGCACCGGCACCGTCCCGGCACGCCGCCCCGCCGAGCGGCGGCGCCCGCCGCAGCGCGGGAGCGCCGCACCGGCCGCCCGCACCCGCACCCGCCCGTCCGAAGGAGGCGAACCGAGATGAACGCGCCCCTGCCCGGCCACCCGAACCCGGCCCCGCACCCGGCTCCGGCTCCGGCCCCGCACCCGGCTCCGGACGACGAGTACGCCGTCGCCGTCGTCGGCATGGCCGTGCGCCTGCCCGGCTGCGACAGCCTCGACCGCTACTGGGAGATCCTCGCCGCGGGCGAGGACAGCATCACCCGACGTGCGCGCACCACCGGCTCGTTCGTCCCGGCGTACGGCTCGATCCCGCGGCCCGCCCACTTCGATCCGGCGCGCTTCGGCATCGCCCCCTCCGAGGCCCTGCTCCTGGACCCGCAGCACCGACTGCTGCTGGAGGCCGCCGACGAAGCGCTGGCCGCCGCGAACGTCGACCGCGTCCGCACCCCGGCCGTCAGCGTCTACGCGGGCGTCGGCCACAACGACTACGAGCGCTGGGTGGGCACCGCGCTCGCCGGGCGCCCCGGCGTCGACGCCCAGGCCCTGGAGGTCACCAACCGGGGCGACTACGCCGCCACGCGCATCGCCTACCGGCTCGGCCTGCACGGCGCCGCCGTGACCGTCCAGTCCGCCTGCTCCACCGCGCTCACCGCCGTCCACCTCGCCGTCCAGGACCTGCTCGGCCACGGCAGCGACCTCGCCGTCGCCGGCGTCGCCGCCGTACGGGTTCCGGCGCCGGGCGGCTACGAGGCACCGCTCGGCGGCATCGGCTCGCCGGACGGCGTGTGCCGGCCCTTCGACCGTGCGGCGGGCGGCTCCGTACCCGGCGACGGCGCCGGCGCCGTGGTGCTCAAACGCCTCGCCGACGCGGTGCGCGACGGCGACGAGGTCTGGGCCGTCGTCCGCGGCACGGCCATGAACAACGACGGCTCCGGCAAATCCGGCTTCGCGGGCGTCGACCCGGCCGCGCAGGCCGAAGTCATCCGGGCCGCGCTGAACGTCGCGGGACTCGAACCCGCGGACATCGACTACGTCGAGGCGCACGGCAGCGGGACCCGCATCGGCGACGCCGCCGAGTGGACCGCGCTCGGCGAGGTCTTCGCCGACGTGCGCCGCCCCGTCCACGTCGGCGCCGCAAAGGCCGGCCTCGGCCACCTGCGGGAGGCCGCGGGTCTCGCCGGACTCGTCAAGGCCGTGCTGTCGCTGCGGCACGGGCGGCTCGTCGCCACCCCGCACTTCGAGCGGCTGCCCACCGATCTCGCCCGTACGGAGGGGCCGTTGCGGCCGCTGGGCGAGGCCCTCGACTGGCCGGCCGCCGCGGACCGCCCCCGGCGCGCCGGAGTGAGCGCCTTCGGCCTCGGCGGGACCAACTGCCACGTCGTCCTCGAAGAGGCCCCGACCCGCCCGCGCGCCGCCGGGGAGGGGTCGGGGGGCGCGGAGTTGGTGCTGCTCTCCAGCCACCACCCCGACGCCCTGGACGCCGACCTCGCCGCCGTGCGCGACCACCTCGACCGCACCCCCTCCAGCACGGCCGACACCGCCTGGACCACGCAGACCTCACGCCACCGCCACCCGCACCGCGGCTACGCCGTCATCACCCCCGAGGGCGGAACCGGGGCGGCGTTCGCCGCCGACCGGCTGCGCGTGCAGCGCGGGCGGGCACCGGCGCAACCGCCCGAGGTGGTCTTCGTCCTGCCGGGCATCGGCAGCCACTACCCCGGCATGGGCGCCGACCTGGCCCGCACCGACCCCGTCTTCGCGGCGCACCTGCGGACCGCCGTCACGATCGCGGACGAGCTCACGGACGGGGCCGTCGGCCGGTCCTTTGCCGCGCCACGGGTGCGCCCCACCGGTGACGGCAGCCGCGTCGACCTGCGCGCCCTGCTGCGCCGCGACGGCGCCGGCCGACCGCCCCGGCGCGAGCTGCGCCAGGTCCACCTGTCCCTGTTCTGCCTCGAACACGCCATGGCCCGCACGCTCATCGACCTCGGCATCCGGCCCGCGGCCCTCCTCGGGCACAGCCTGGGGGAGTGGGTGGCCGCGGTGCTGGCCGGCGTCATCGGCCTCGACGACGCCATGGCGGCCGTGGCCCGCCGCGCCGACCTCGTCGTGACGGCCGGGGAGGGCGCCATGCTCGGCGTCCTCGCCTCCGCCGCCGACGTCGAGCGGTACGCAGTCGACGACACCTGGCTCGCCGCCGACAACGGACCCGGGCACTGCGTCTTCTCGGGGCGCCCGGCCGCGGTCGCGGCACTCGCCGACCGGCTGCGCGGCGACGGCTTCACCGTCCTGCCGGTGGACACCGCGCACCCCTTCCACACACCCCAGCTCACGCGGGCCGCCGACCTGCTCGGCGAGGACCTGCGCGCCGTACGGCTGAGTCCGGCGCGCATCCCGATCGCCTCCAGCGTCCTCGGCCGCTGGCTCGACGGAGAGGTGCCCGAGCCCTCCTACTGGCGCGACCACATGGTCGGCCGCGTCCGGTTCCGCACCGCCACCGGGCTGGTCCTGGCCCGCCACCGCGTCCTGATCGAGGTCGGCCCCGGCACCGCCCGCCCGTGGATCGGCCAGAGCGACCCGGACGCCGTGTGCGTACGGACCGTGCGGCAGTCCTACGAGCACGTGCCCGACCGGCAGATCCTGCTGGAGGCCCTCGGGGAACTGTGGACCCACGGCGTCGAAGCGGACTGGGAGCGCCTGCACCCGGCCCCCGGGCGCAGGACCGCGCTGCCGCCCCGGAACCTGGTGCGGCGCAGGTACCTGCCGGACACGGTGCCGCCCGCCGACCCCTTCGCGCACCCCGCGTCCGCTCCGGCGGGCGGCCCGGCCGCGGCCGCCGGCGGGGGAGACGAAGACGTACGGGAGCAGCGGCCGGAGCCGGCGGCGGAGCCGGTGGCGCCCTCGACCGTGGCCGGATTCCTCGCGGAGCGCTTCCGCCTCCTTCTCGGCCTGCGCCAGGTCCACCCCGAGGACCACTTCTTCCACCTCGGCGGGGACTCGCTTATGGGCGTCCACCTCATCTCGGGCCTGAAGGAACTCACCGGCAGAGCGGTGCCCTCCTCGGTCGTCTTCGCCTCCGCGACGCTCGGCGGCATGACGCGCGAGGTGGAGGGCTGGCTGGCCACCCCGGAGCAACAGCGACCGGAGCCCATCGAGAACGAAAGCCGGACGCCATGACCCCACCCACCATCGGAGTGCTCGGAGCCGGAGTCATCGGAGCCAGCGTCGCCCACGCCGCAGCGGCGGCCGGGTACGCGGTGACGCTCGTCGACTCCGACGCCGCCGCACTCGACACCGCCCGCGCCGCCGTCCGCCGCCACCAGCGGCTCGCCACCCTCCTCGGCGGCGCGGGCGCCCCCGCACTGGACATCCGCCCCTCTACCGACCTCGCGGCCCTGAGGGACGTGGGGCTCGTCGTGGAGAACACCACCGAGTCGGAGGAGGCGAAACGAGCCCTCTACCCGGAGCTGGAGAAGGTCCTCGCCCCCGGCACGACCATCGCCGCCAACACCTCCGCCGTTCCCATCGGCCGGCTCGCCGAACAGCTCGCCGACCCGGGTCGCGTCGTCGGCGTCCACTTCATGAACCCGGTCGACCGGATCGGCATGGTCGAAGTCGTCCGTGGCGGGGACAGCTCCGACGCGGCCATGCGGGACGTCGACCTGATGCTGCGGCGCCTGGGCAAGGAAGCCGTCGTCGTCCGGGACGCGCCCGGCTTCGTCATCAACCGCGTCCTCATGCCGGTCGTCAACCTCGCCGCCGCCGTCGTCGCGGACGGCGTCGCCACCCCGAGCCAGGTCGACGACCTCTTCAAGGGCTGCCTCGGTCACACCTCGGGGCCGCTGCGCACCGCCGACCTCATCGGCATCGACACCGTCGTCCGCACCCTGGAGGTGCTGCACGACCACTACGGAACCGACGAGTTCGCCACCCATCCGGCGCTGCGCCGGATGGTCGACCAGGGCCTGCTCGGCACCAAGAGCGGCCGCGGCTTCTACTCCTACGACGGGAACTGACCATGGCTTCCCCGCACACCACCTCCGCCCGGTCCCACACCCCTGACGAAGTGACGTCCACCGTACGGGAGTTCATTGCCCGGCTCAGCGGGCGTCCCGGCATCACGGACGACAGGCCGCTCATCTCCGACGGCGTCCTCGACTCCGTGGCCGCCGTCCAGATGGTCGACTTCGTCGAGCGCACCTTCTCCATCGAGATCGGCGACGAGGACCTCGAACTCGTCCACTTCGACTCGATCCGGGGTCTCGCCGGGCTCGTCAACCGCAGGCTGGCGGCCTCGTGACCGGCTCCGCGCCCGAGGCACTCCTGGAGGCACTGCGCGACGACGCCTTCGCCGCCCGGGCCACGGCCTGGGAACGCGCGGGCGCCGTACCGCGCCAGGACATCGACGAACTGGCCGGCCTCGGACTGCTCGGCCTGACCGTGGACACCGCCCACCACGGCAGCGGGACGGCGCTCGCCGCCGTCACCGACGTGCACCGCCTGGTGGCCGCCGCCTCACCCAGTCTGCACAGCCTGCTCGTCGTCCACGCCATGGTCTGCCACGCGGTACGCCGCTGGGCCGCTTCCGCGCTGCGCGACACGCTGCTGCCCGACCTGGCGACCGGCCGGATCCTCGCCGCGTTCGCACTCACCGAGCAGGAGGCCGGCGCGGACATCGGCGCCCTGACCACCACCATCGAGAGCGACGGCGACACCCTGCGGGTCACCGGCACCAAGCGCTGGCTGTCGTTCGGCCAGATCGCCGACACCTACCTCGTCTTCGGCAGCACGGCGGGGCGCGGCAGCTGCGCACTGGTGGACGCCGGTGCGGGCGTACGCGTCGGCGCGGAACCCGTCACCGCGGGGCTGCGCGCCGCACGGCTCGCCCGAGTCACGTTCGACGGCGCCACCGTACCGGCCACCCGCGCGGTCGGCCGCCCCGGCTTCGGCATCCCCTTCGTGGTCACGTCCTGCCTGACGCTGGGCAGGCTGTACGTCGCCGCCGGCGCCGTGGGCGTCGCGGAGGCCGCCCTGCGCCTCGCCGCCGACCACGCCGCCACCCGCGCCCAGGGCGGTGCCACCCTGGGCGACCGGCAACTCGTCCGGGGGCTGCTCGCCGACGCCGCGCTCGCCACCGACGCCGCCGCCCGCTACGTACGGCAGACCGCCCACGAGGTCGAGGACCGGGCACCGTCCGCCGCGGTGACCGTCGCCCGCGCCAAGCTGCTGGCCAGCCGTGCGGCGAGTACCACCACCGCCACCGCCTCCCGGCTCCTCGGCGCGGCCGGACAGGCCGAGGACCACCCGCTGGCCCGGCTGCACGCCGCCGCGCGCGTCCACGAGGTCATCGAGGGGCCGACCGAGGTGCTCCAGGACATCGTCGCCGCCGACCTGCTGCGCGGCCGGGGCGGCACCACGGACCGCGCCCCGGTCCGGACGGCGGCGCGCCACGGAGAGGACGACACCCATGCAGAACGCTGAGCCGCACACTCCGGCTGCCCCGCGGGTCAAGTGCGTGGTCTGGGACCTGGACGACACCCTGTGGGACGGCACGCTGCTCGAAGGCGACGACCTCAGGGTCCCCGAAGCCAACCGGAGGCTGGTCCGGACCCTCGACGAGCACGGCATCCTCCAGTCCGTCGCCAGCCGCAACGAACCCGGAGCGGTCGCGGAGCGGCTGCGCGCCTTCGGCCTCGACGCGTACTTCCTCTACCCGCAGGTCGGCTGGTCGGCCAAGTCCGCCTCGCTGCGCGCCGTCACCCGGGAGCTGAACATCTCCCCCGACAGCGTGCTGTTCGTGGACGACTCGGAGTTCGAGCGGGCCGAAGTGGCCAGCGAGCTGCCCCAGGTGCGGTGCATGACCAGGCAGGAGCTGCACGCCCTGGTGGCCGACGGCGGTGTGCTGCCCGCGCAGGTCACCGACGACGCGCGGCGCCGCCGGTCGATGTACCTGGCGGAGAGCAGGCGCCGCAGCCACGAGGTGGCGTTCGACGGGCCGGGGGAGGAGTTCCTGCGTTCGCTCGACATGACCCTGCGCGTGCGCGAGGCGACTCCCGCGGACCTCGCCCGCGCCGCCGAACTGACCCAGCGCACCCACCAGCTCAACACCACCGGCATCACCTTCGACGAGGCCGAGCTCGCGTCGCTGACACGGCACCCGGACCACCGCGTGTTCGTCGCCGAACTCGACGACCGCTTCGGCACGTACGGCACGATCGGCCTCGCCGTCATCGGCACCGGCCGGACGGACGCGGCAGCGGTGGCGGACCCGCACGCCGACGCCGCGCCCCCGTGGACGATCCGCCTGCTGCTGATGTCGTGCCGCGTCATGGGCCGCAACGTCGGCTCCACCCTGATCGCCGCCGTCGCCCGGCTGGCCGCCGCGCACGGTGCCGGAACCGTCGCCCTCTTCCGGCCCACCGAACGCAACCGGCAGATGCTCGTCACCTACCGGTTCGCGGGATTCACCGTCGAATCCCGTACGGACGACCTCGTCGTCCTCTCCCTCCCCGACGAGCGCCGCCCGGCCGTGCCCGGCTACGTGCGCCTCGTCGTCGACGACAACCCCGCCGCCCCGCGCGGCACGACCAAGGAGCTGACCGCATGAAGGCCTTCACCCAGAGCTGGACCGACACCTTCTCCTCCGTGTACTCCGAGGAGCCGCTCGCCAAGCTCTCCTGGTTCAACGCCTCTCCGGGCCTCGAACTCGTCAAGCGCGTCATCGACGGCACCCTCAAGCCCGGCCAGCGCCTCATCGACCTGGGCAGCGGCCCGGGCGTCGACGCCGTGTTCCTGTCGGTTCAGGGACTCGACGTGACGGGTGTCGACCTGTCGGCCGACGCGGTCGCCCGTGCCCGCAAGTGGGCCGAACTCGCGGGCGCCTCGGCGGACTTCGTTCAGGGAGACGTGCTCGACGTGCCGCTCCCGGACGGCTCGGCCGATGTCGTCACCGACTCGTTCGTCTTCCACAACATGCGCGACGAGGCACGCGGCCGGTACGCCGACGAAGTGCACCGCCTGCTGAAGCCGGGCGGGCTCTTCCTCCTCAACTCCTTCTCCGACCACATGGTCGAGGGCACCGGACCGCGCCGCATCACCAGCGACGAGATCCTCGGGACCTTCCGCTCCGACCGCTTCACCTGCGTGGGCCTGTACGTGTACCGCAACGTCCCCACGCGCACCAAGCCCGACCAGTTGCACTGGTTCGGCGAATTCCGGGCCCGCTGATGCGCGTCGTCGTCACCGGGGGCGGCCGGGGCATCGGACGCGCCGTCGCGCTCGGTTTCGCCGAGCGCGGCGCCCAGGTCGCCCTGATGGCCCGCACCGCCGCCCAAGTGGAGTCGGTGGCTGCGGAGATCGAGGCCCTCGGGGCCGAGAGCCTCGCGCTGCCGGCCGACGTCGGGGACGAGCGGCAGGTGCAGCGGTGCGCCGAGCGGGTGACCGAGACGTTCGGCGGCGTGGACGTGCTCGTCAACGCCGCCGGGCTGTTCGACATGGGCCCCACCACGGAGTTCTCCGTGGACGACGCCCGCGGACTGCTGGACACGAACGTCATCGGCACCTTCCTCACCTGCAAGGTCTTCGGCAGGCACCTGCTGGAGCAGGGCCACGGCAAGATCGTCAACTTCTGCTCGCTGCTGTCGTACACCGCGTTTCCCGAACGGGCGCTGTATGCGGCGAGCAAGGGCGGCGTCCTGCAGCTGACCCGCAGCCTGGGCGTCGAGTGGGCCGCTCGCGGCGTCAACGTCAACGCGGTGGCCCCCGGCATGATCCGCATCGAGACCCCGCACCCGGCCGCGCTCACCGAGGACGCCATCGTCGGGCGCATTCCCGCCCGCAGGCGCGGCAGGCCGCAGGACATCGTCGGCCCCGTCCTCTTCCTGGCCTCCCCGGAGGCCGACTACATCAACGGCCAGACCCTGGTCGTGGACGGAGGCTGGCTCAGCTATGGATACCTCTGAACACCACCTGTCCATCGGCGACTTCCACGGCGCGCCCCGGGGACACCCGCCGCGCTGCGCGGCAACGGCGAACGCACCGGGCGGCCTGATCGCCGCCCGCGGCCACCGGCTCGTGTACGGCGCCGGCGGAGTCGGCCCGAGGGGCGCGGTCGCCAGGGGCGCCGAGCCCGCCCGCATCGCCTCCGACCCGTACGAGGCCCTCGACAGGATCGCCCCGGCCCGCGCCGGGGCCCCGGCGGGAGCATCCGATGCCGGAACGTGAACGCCGCACGGGGGTGGACCGGTGAGAAGGGCGGCACGCAGGAAGCCGCTGCCCCTCTACAAGGGGTTCCTCGCCGGATGGGGCGCCACCACGTTCGGCACCGGCCTCGTGCTGCCGCTCATGGTGGCCTACCTCCGGGAGACGCTCGGTCTGCCCACCTCCGGCGTCTCGCTGTACTTCGCGCTGTTCGCGATGGCCGGTCTCGCCGTGAACCCGCTCGCGGGCAAGGTCGGGAAGCTCTACGGCCCCGGCCTGTCCGCGATCGGAGCCACCGTCCTCCAGGCCGCCGGGGCGGCCTGGCTGGCGGCGGCGGACTCGATGGTCTCCACCGTCCCCGCGGCCTGCCTCTCCGGAGCGGGCACCGGCGCCTACTACGCGGTGCAGACGCCGCTGCTCACCAAGGTCTTCGGCACCTGCGAACTCAGCCGCGTCCTCTCGGGGCAGCACCGCGTCTCCGCCCTGACCGTGGCCGTCGGCGCGCTGCTCGGCGGCCAGGCCGTCGAGCACCTCGGCGAGGCGGGGTACGTCCTGTGCCTGGCCGCCAACGCGGTCAGCTACCTGCTGCACGGGGCCGTCCTCGTCCGTCTCCGGCGGGTGGAGCGACGGCCGGCCGAGCCGGGCACGGACGGGGCCGGTTCCGCCGTACCCCGGGACGACGGGGGCGACCGGGGCACGGCGCTGCGCGACAGGGTGTTCCTCCGGCTCCTCCTGATGCAAACGGCCCTGGTCGTCTTCGGCCTCGCCCAGGTGGACGCCGTGGTTCCCGCGATCCTGCGGAACGCGGACCTGTCCGTGTCCGCCATCAGCGTCGTCATCGCCTGCAACACCGTCGGCGTCATCGCCTTCCAGGGCCTCGCCCTGCGAGCCATCGAACGGATCGGGTACGTCGCCGCGCTGACGGCGGCCATCCTGGTCTGGGTGGTCGCCATGGGGGCGCTGACGGCCGCGGTGCTGGTGCCCGGGACGGGCGTGCGGCTCCTGTTCGGCGCGCTGTTCGGGCTGGTCTTCGCCGTCGGCGAATGCCTGATCGCGCCGAGCGTCCAGCCGCTCGTCACGCTGACCGCCCCGCCGGCGCGGCTGGAGAGCTACGCCGCGGCCACCTCCCTCGCCCACGGCCTCGGCGCGTTCGTCGCGCCCCTGGTGCTGCTGCCCGTGGTGGACGGAGGCGGGGTGTGGAGCTACCTCGCCCTGCAACTCGGCGGCTACGGCCTCGCGCTGTACGCCCTGTTCTCGTTCCGCGGCCGCAGCGTCCACCGCCTCACGGCCGCCCCTCCGAGCAAGGAGACGATCCCGTAGAAGAGCCCATCGCATCCCCCGAGTCCCCCCGGTGCGCGCCCCCGCGGGGACGGCCCGTACCCGGCGATCTGCCCGGGCAGGGCGAGGCCGCCGTCTGGGTCGTCCCCCTGGAGTCCGTCCCCGAGGGGCGTCCGGAACGCGTGCTCGACCGACGGGAGGGCGCGCGGGCGGCGGCGTTCCACGACGACCGCGCGCGACGCCGGTACGTCGCCTCGCACATCGCGCTGCGGACCGTCCTCGGCGGGTGTCTCGGCATCGCGCCGCGCGAGGTGCGGCTGACCCGCGAGACCTGCGGTCTGCCGCACTGCGCGCAGCCGCACGGACGGCCCACCCTGGCCGGCGGGGCGCCGGCCGTCGAGTTCTCCCTGTCCCGCTCGGGCGGCCTGGCCGTCGTGGCGCTCGCCGCAGTCGTCGTCGGCGTCGACGTCGAGTCGCGGGCCTTCCGCCACCCGGACAGCCCGCTCGACGGCATGATCCGCCGTCTGCACCCGGCCGAGCGCGCCGCGCTCGCCGAACTGCCGCCCGCACAGCGGGAGGAGGCCTTCCTGAGCTGCTGGGTGCGCAAGGAGGCGTACCTGAAGGGCATCGGTACGGGACTGCCCGGCGGGCTGGCCGGCCAGTGCGTGGGGCTGGCCGCCGACCTCGCCGCGGACGGGAGGGGGCCGGCGCCGACTCCCCGGGGGTGGGCCTTCGCCGACCTCGACCTGCCGCCCGGCCACCGCGCGGCACTCGCCGTCGCCGTACCGGACGGCGGGGCGTCCCGGACACCACCGGCCCTGACCGTGCGCACCCTCCGCCCGCTTCCGTGAACACACGGAGGCCGCAACGCCCTGGAGAAGCATTAGTGACTGCATTAGTGACTAATCTTGACAACGAGTCATAGAGGTACTTGACTCGCTATCACCCCACCCCGTCCGAACACCGCCGGACGCGATCGGACCGAGAGGAACGCACGTGACACACGACAGTGCGGGCAGCCGCGAAACGCTGCTCGTCGTGGGGTCGGGCTACCGCGCCGGCCACGAACGCCTGCTGGCCCAGATGGCCGCGGACGCCGACCTGCTGCTGCTCAACCCCGAACCGGTGACCTGGCAGCGGCACCTGGTGCAGGCTGCCGGGGTCTTCGACGCCTCCGACGGCAGCGGCGCCGACGAGAACGCGCTGCGGGCCGCGAAGGTCCTCCTGGACCGGCGCCGGGTCGCGGCCGTGGTGACGTACGAGGAGACCATGGTGGTCACCGCGGCCCGCCTGGCCCGGAGCCTCGGGTTGCCGGGAGTGCCGGTGGCGGCGGCCGAGCTGGCGCGCGACAAGCACCGCCAACGCACCCTGCTGGGCGACACCGGGATCTCGCCGACCCGCTCCCTCCTCGTCCACGACCTCGCCGGGGCACGGCGGGCCGCCCGCGAGATCGGCTACCCCCTGATGGTCAAACCGCGGGGCCTGTCCGGCAGCGCCGGGGTCCGCCGGGTGGACGAGGAATCACAATTCGACGCCGCTTTCGACGCGGCCCTGCACGCGGACAAGATGGGCCTGGAAAGCGAGGGAATCCTCGTCGAGGAATTCCTGGAGGGCTTCGAATTCGACGTCGACTGCCTCGTGCACGACGGCACGGCCACCCCGGTCTCCTGGGCGCGCAAGATCTGGGCGTACGACCCCTACCCGGTCGAGGCGGGCTTCATCACCGGAAACGGCACCCTGGGCCGAGCCGAGATGACCGAGGGCTTCGACCTCGCCTGCCGCAGCGTCCTCGCCGCCGGCATCGACCGCACGGTGGCCCACGTCGAAGTGAAGATGACCCCGGCCGGCCCGCGCATCATCGAGCTGAACGCGCGACCGGGCGGCGACATCGCCTCCCGCATCGTCGAACTGGCCCGCGGCGTGCGGCTCGGTTCGCTGCTCGTCTCCGCCGCCCTGGGCCGCCCGCCGCAGACCGCGTCCAGCGGGGACCGCGCGGCCGGCATCCGCTTCCTCTACCCCCGGTCCCGTCAGCGCTTCGACGGCCTGGCCGAAGCCGCCACGCTGCGCGGCCGCCCCTGGATCCACGAGATCAGCGAGCTGCGCCCGCGCGGGGAGATGGTGACACCCCCTCCGGAGGACCTCTACGGACGGGTCGGCTACGTCATGGCCACCGGCCCGCACGCCGACGAGGTCGAGGACCGCCTGCTCCTCGCCCACCACGAACTGCGCGTCCTCGGCTCCTGACCGCCCGACGCCCCCTCCACCGCACCCCACCGACCTGCCACGCCCCCCGCCGGCCCGGCACCGACCGCGCCGGCCCACGACAGACCACGAGAGAGGCCCGAACCATGACCGAGTGGAAGCCCGAAACGTACGGCCCCCGCTGGAAGAACGTGTACGACCACATCGACTGGCCGGAGCCCGAGGGCGCCGTCGAGTTCCTCGCCAAGCGCGTGGGCGGCGGCCGGGCACTCGAACTCGCCATCGGGACCGGCCGCGTCGCCCTCCCCCTCGCGCAGCGCGGCGTGCCGCTCGACGGGCTCGACGCGTCCCCGGAGATCGTCGACGTGATGCGCACCAAGCCCGGCGGCGAGTCCATCGAGGTGTCCATCGGCAACATCGCCGACTTCACCTCCGAGCGCCGCTACTCCCTCGTCTTCCTGCTGCTCAACTCGCTGTACGCGCTGCAGACGCAGGAAGAGCAGATCCAGTGCTTCGAGTCGGTGGCGGCCCACCTGGAGCCCGGCGGACTGTTCGTCGTGGAGACGTTCGTCCCCGACCCGACGCGCTTCCGCTTCAACGGCCGCGCCCACGTGTACGACGTCGGGCTCGACCACGTGCGCATAGAGGCCGACACCTTCGACCGGGCCACCCAGCACATCAAGGAGAACCACGTCGAGATCCGGGAGGACGGCATCAAGCTCTACCCGGCCTTCCTGCGCTACACGTGGCCCTCGGAGCTCGACCTCATGGCCAGGATCGCCGGACTGGAGCTCAGCGAGCGCTGGGGCGACTGGGGCAACGTCCCCTACGACACCTACTCGGAGAACCACATCGGCGTCTACCGCAAGGCGAGCTGACACCGTGCCGGACGAAGTGACGCCCGCCGTCCTGACTCCGGCGGTGGCCGACGCCCGATGCGATCCCGGGCTGCCACCGGCCGGGCCCCGCACCGGGCGTCCCCATCCGGTGGCGGCCCTCGTGGACCGGATCGGGGACCTGTTCACACCCCTCGGCTTCGACGTCGTCGACCTGCCCCTGCTGGAATCGGCCGGCGACAACTTCGACGTGCTCGGCTACCCGCAGGACCACCCGACCCGGACCCGTCTGAGCTTCTTCCCCGCACCGGACCTGGTCCTGCGCACCCACGCGACCTCCGGCGGCCCGCAGGCCATGCGGTCCGCCGCCCCCGGTCCGCTGCGGACCCTGCTGGTGGGCACCTGCTTCCGCAACGAGCTCTCCTCTCCCTACTCCGGCTCCCAGTTCACCCAGATCGACGGACTGGTGGTCCAGCCGGGCACGGGCCTCCCGGACCTCATGGGACTCTTCGACCGCCTGGTGTCCGGCCTGTTCGGACGGGGACACCCGTGGCGCGTGCGGCGCGGCGACTATCCCTTCGCCTCGCCGGGATTCGCCGTGGAGGTCGCCTGCCCGCGCTGCGGCCCCGGCTGCGACGAGTGCGAGGGACGCGGGCACGTCGAGATAGGCGCCGGCGGCATGCTCCGCGACGACGTGCTCACCGCCGGGGGCTACGACCCGGAACGGGTCGTGGGGCTGAGCTTCGGCTGCTCCGTCGAGCGCCTCATGAGGCTCACCCACGGGCTGACCGACATCCGGGAGCTGCTGGTCAACGACCCGCGCCTGCTGGAGCAGTTCGATCACGCCTGCCTGCCGGTCGGACCGCCGGAGAAAGGAACCGACCGACCGTGAGAATCCCCCTGGCCTGGCTGGAACAGGAGTGCGGCGGCGACGTCGACCGCGCCGCGCTGCTCGACGCTCTCCACGAGAGCGGCGCACGCGCCGTCCCGGACGCCGACCGCGCGGTGGAGGTCGAGCCACCGCCCGCGCTCGCCCACCTCGGATCCGTACGCGGCCTGGCAGCCGAAGTGCGCGCGCGGGGCGGCCGTGCGCCGCTCGCCCCGCTCGAACTGTCGCGCCTGCCGAACGGGCTCGCGCTCACCGCCGACGGCAACGTCCCGGGCCGGGTGGCGGCAGCCGTCGTCCGACTGCCGCACGCGGTCCGGCTCCCCGTCGCGGCAGCGGACCGGCTGCGCGCCGCGGGCGTACCGCTCACCGGGACGGTGGCCGACCTGGCGGCGTACGTCGGGCTCGAAACGGGCCAGCCCCTCGGCGCGGCCGACGCCCGTGCACTGGACCTCACCGGCCTGCGACTGCGGACCGCGGAGCCGGCCGAACCCGCTGCCGGCGACGGCCCCCGCACACCCCCCGGCAGCTGGGTGCTGTCCGCGGGCGAACGGACGGTGGCCGTGCTGGGACGCGACGCTCCGCCGAGCGCCGTTTCCGCCGACGGCCGCGCGACGCTGGTGTGGGCCTGGTGGCTCGACCCGACGGCCGCGCACGCCGCGCCCGGGACCGGCCCGGAGCCGGACACGCACGCACCGCCCGCCGTACGCGGACACGACCCGGAGTCCTGCGACCGCGCGGTGGCCCGCCTGGCCCGGCTCGTCACCGACTGGGCGGGCGGAACCGTCACGGCGGCCGGCCGCGCCGGCGCGGCGGCACCCGCCCCGCGCGTGCTGCGCCCGGACCCCCGCGAACTGCGCCGGCTGGTCGACCCGGACCTCGACCTCGCGACCCTGACCTCCCTGCTGACCGCGGGCGGAACGGCGGTCGAGCCCCGCCCGGAGGGCGGCCCGCTGCACGTCACGGTGGACGCCCGGCGCCCGGACCTGGACGGTGTCCCCGCGCTCGCCGGTGAGGTGGCCCGCATCCGGGGGTACCGGACGGTGCCGCGCCGGCTGCCGCCTTCCACCGCGGGCCCTTGGCCGGACCCGGCGCGCCTCCTGCGGCGCGGCCTCGCCGACGCCGCCCTGCGGCGGGGGCTGCAACAGGTCCTCTCCCCGGTGCTGTTGCGACCCTCGGAGCCCCTCACCGCGGTCGCCGCGCCATCGGGGGCCGAGCCCGTCACCGTGCACGGGCGGGCCGGGCTGCGCGACATGCGGGTGCGCGGCTCCCTGCTGCCGGGCCTCCTCGGCAGCGCCGACCGGTCCCTGCGGCACACCGGAGCGGCCCACCTGTTCGAACTCGGCCAGGTCCCGCTGTCCGCCGCGTACGGCGACGAGTCCTGGCGGTTCGCCGCCGTCCTGAGCGGAGCCGCCGCACCCGCGTCGCTGGTCGAACCCCGGCCGCGGGCCGTGGGCTTCGCCGACCTGAGCGGCCTCTTGCGGACCCTGACCGGTGCGGCGGGGCAGGAGGCCCCGGAGCTGACCCCGCGGCCGTACGCGGACTTCGCGGCGGACGCCTCCTTCGCCGTCCGGGTGCAGGGCACCACGGTGGGCCGGGCGGGGCTGCTGTCCGAGGAGACCGCGGCCCTGCTCGACGCGGCGGGGGAGCGGGTGTTCTGCGCCGAGCTGGACCTCGGCGCACTGGGCGGCCTCACGCCGGTCCCGGCGGCCGTGCGGCTGCCGGAGCCGCTGCCGCTGCCCGCGTTCAACGTGAGCGTCGTCGTGCCCGAGGCGGTGTCGGCTGCGGAGGTCCTGCGGGTGGTCGCCGAGGCCGGCGACACCGAGAGCCGGCTCGTCGCGGTGAAGGACCTGCTGCAGGGCGGGAGGGTGCCCGCCGGGCACCTCTCGCTCACCGTACGGGCGGAGTTCGTCGCCACGGACGGCGGCCCCCTCCGGGCGGAGGGGCGCCGCCGCCGGGAAACGGTGCTGCGGGCGCTCGCCGGCCGGGGGTGGAGCGGACGATGAGGCACGAGGACACCCCGGGCCGCGAGAGCGCCGAGGAGGTGGTCGAGCGTTTCACCACCTGGCTGCGGGCCGACGAGTTCACCTGCCTGGGAGCACGGGCGGCGCTTCACCGCGGAGAGCTGGTGACCGGTGTCTACGGGGCTCTGGGCGACCAGGAGAGCCTGCACCGACTCCGCACGGACCTGCAAGGGTTCCTCACCGGCCGGCTGTCGGGGCCCGGACGCTTCCACTCCTTCGCCGCGATCTTCGCCGGGTCCGATCCGGCGGACGAGGAGGAGTTCGAGCGCTTGCTCTGGCACCAGTTGAGCGCACTCCACGCGATCGACCGCGCCGAGAACCCGTGGGCCCCCGACATCTCGGACGATCCGCGCAGCCCCCGTTTCGGGTTCAGCTTCGGCGGCCATCCGTTCTTCGTCATAGGCCTGCACCGACGTGCTTCGCGCATCTCGCGGCGCTTCGCCCTGCCGGCTCTGATCTTCAACTGCCACCGGCAGTTCGCCGAGCTGAAGCGCACTGGCGTCTACCAGGGGATGCAGACGAAGATACGCGGCAAGGAAGTGGCACTGCAGGGTGATGTGAACCCCATGCTCGCCGAGCACGGCACGGTCTCCGAAGCCCGGCAGTACTCCGGGCGCGCGGTCCCGCCGCAGTGGAAGTGCCCGTTCGACCGGCCCGACTGACCGGCCCGACTGACCGGCCCGCCGACGCCGGGTGGCGCCCCTCGCACATCCGCCGGGTCGGAAGGAAACCCCGAACCCGGGAATTCCGTCTTACGCGGATGCCACGGACAAGCGCGATTGTTCGTGCAGCTGCGAGGGGAGACACAAGAATGGCCGCAGGGTTCCGTTTCGAGGTACTGGGCAGGGTGCGTGCCTACCGGGGTGAGGTCGAGCTGCCGGTGGGTCCACCCCAGCAGCAGGCCCTCCTGTGCCTATTGCTCCTGCGCGCCAACCGGCACGTCTCCATGACACAGATCGTCGAGGCGCTGTGGGCGCAGACGCCGCCGACCCGGGCCGTCTCCACCATCCGCACGTACGTCTGGCGGCTGCGCAAGCTGCTCGAACCGGAAGGGGACTCACCGACCGTTCTGGAACTGGCCGGCGACGGGTACCGGCTGGCCCTGAGCGACGAGGCGCTGGACCTGCGCCGGGCCGACGTGATGGCGGCCGAGGCCGCGCGGGCAGTGGCCCGCGACCGGATGCCGCAGGCCGAGCGGTTACTGGCGAGCGCGTTGAGCCTGTGGCAGGGGGAACCGCTGAGCGGCGTGCCCGGCCCGTTCGCGGAGCGTCAGCGCTCCCGGCTGGACGAGATGAGGCTGGCCCTCCTGGAGAAGCGCTTCGACCTGGCCCTGGACATGGGCCACCACCGCGCCGCCGTACCGGACCTGGTGGAACTGACCGAGGAGCACCCCCTGCGGGAGCGCCCCTACGGACTGCTGATGCGAGCGCTGTACGGGGCCGGCCGCCAGGCCGACGCCCTGGCGGTGTTCAACCGGGTCCGGGACCTGCTCGTCCTGGAGCAGGGCATCGAGCCGGGCCCGGAACTGTCCGAGGTGCACCGGCGGATCCTGGTCGGCGATCCCGCGCTGGCCGGACCCGCCCCGGCGCACGCCGCCGCGCATCCGGGGTGGGGCGCCGACACCGACACCGACACCGACACCGCCTCCGGCGCCGGCGCCGAAGCGCGGGCGGAGCCGGAGGACGACACCGCCACGGAGCGGGAGCCGTCGGCGCCGGTGCGGCCCGCGCCGGCGCCGGCGTCGCCCGCCCGACCGGTGCCCGCCCAGCTCCCGTACGACGCGCCGGACTTCGTCGGGCGCAGCGAGGAGGTCGACGCCTGGTACGCCCTGCTGACCGAACCGGTGCGCAGGACCCCGGTCGTGCTGGCCGCCGCCGGAATGGGGGGCGTCGGCAAGACCTCCGTCGCCCTGCACGTCGCGCACCGGGCCCGCGCCCACTACCCGGACGGGCAGTTGTACGTCGATCTGCGCGGCGGCGGGAGCGACCCGGCGGAACCGGGCTTCGTCCTGGCCGGCTTCCTGGCCTCGCTGGGAGTGCCCGAGGACGAGGTGCCCGACGGGGTCGAGGACCGCTGCCGGCTCTTCCGTTCGGTCGTCGACGGACGGCGGCTGCTGATCATGCTCGACAACGCCCGGGACGCCGCCCAGGTGAGGGGGCTGATCCCGGGGTCGTCCAGCTGCGCGGTCATCCTCACGAGCCGGTCGCCCCTGTTCGACCTGCCGCTGACGGCGCAGTTGCTGCTGAAGCCGTTCCGCACCGACGAGGCACTGGCCCTGCTCGGTTCGATCATCGGGCGGGACCGGCTGGCCGTGGAGCACGGGGACGCCCTGGAGCTGATCGAGGCCTGCGGCCACCTGCCGCTCGCGGTGCGGATCGTGGCGACCCGGCTCTCGGCGCGGCCGGGCTGGACGGTGGCGACGCTGGCCGCGCGGCTGGCGGACGAACATCGGCGCCTCGCCGAACTGCGGGTCGGCGCACTGGCCATCGACGCCGCCTTCGAACTCGGCTACGAGCAGCTCACGCCCGCGCAGGCGCGGGCGTTCCGACTGGTGGCCCTGGCCGGTACGGCCTGCATAGGCATCCCCGCGGCGGCCGCCGTGATCGGTGTCGACGACTGCACGGCGGAGACCCTGCTGGAATCGCTGACCGATGCCGCGATGCTGGAGTCGGCCAAACCGGGGCGCTACGGCTACCACGACCTCGTACGGGTCTACGCCCGCCAGCGGGCCGTCTCCCGCGATCCCGAGGAGGCGGCGCAGGCCCTGGGCCGGCTGTTGGACTTCCTGCTCGCGACGGCCGCCAGCGCGTACCTGCACGCGGTCCCCGGAGATCCGGTGGCCGACGTGTTCGGCCCTCTGAGGTCGCGGGGCCTCGACTTCCCGGACGTGCACGCCGGCCGTGCCTGGGTGGCGGCCGAGGTCGACGGGCTGGTCGCCGCCGCGCTCAGCGCCGTCGCCCCGGGCCTGCCGGACACGGGGCAGGAGCGGCTGGGCAACGCGGTGGACCTGCTGCTGGCCGTCAGCCCCTTCACCCACGCCGTCTGGTACGACCGGATGGCGCCGGTGGCCCTGGCGCTCGCGGAGGCCGCGGAACGGACCGGCTGCCGGCGGAGCGTGGGGCGGGCGCGGGTGCTGTGCGGGGGCATAGCACTGCGCGCCGGCAGGGTCGCCGAAGCGGGGCTGCACGCCGGGCTGGCCGCCGTGGCGGCTCGGGCGGCGGGGGACATCTACGCCCTGCGCCAGGCCCTCAACGACCGCGGTCTGGTGGCGCAATTCCTGCGCCACTTCGAGGAGGCGGCCGTCTGGTACGACGAGGCGATCGCCCTGGCGCACACCCTGGGCCACCGCTCGGGCGCGGCGGTGACGACCGTCAACGCGGCACTGGCCCGCGTGCGCAGCGGGCGCCCCGAGGAGGCCCTTGTCTCCTGCGAGTCGGCCCTGGTGCTGATGCGGGAACTGGATGACAACGTTGCCGCGGCATATGCCCTGTATGTGAGCGCCCTGGCCCTGCACGAACTGGGCCGGTACGAGGAGGCGGTGGCCCGCTACGGCGAGGCCCTGACCGTGTGCCGGGCGACCGGGCTGCGGGAGCGGGAGGCCCAGGCGCTCTACCGGCTGGCGGAGACCCTGCGCGCCTCGGGGCGGCATCAGGAAGCGGTGCAGCACGCGGCCTCGGCGATCGCCCGCTGCGAGGAGGCGTGCTCGGAGCGGGACCTGGCGCAGGCGCTGGTCGTCATGGGGCGGACGCTGGCCGATCTGGGGGAGGGGGACCGGGCCAGGGAGCACCTCGAGCGGGCCCGCGGCGTCTTCACGCGCCTGGGGCTGCCCGATGCGGCGGACGTGGCGAAGCTGCTGGCCGGGCTGGGCGAGGTGCCTTCGCGGAACGGGAGCAGGCTGGTCGACGGCCGCTCGTGACGTGAGCCGGAGGCCGCCCGGGCACGGGGGGTCGGTGCCCGGGCGGCCTCCGGTCCGCCGTGGCTCAGCTCGTGATGGCCGTGGGCTGGAACCTGGAACCGGTGTTGTTGACGTCTTCCGTGGTCATCTCCCCGGTGCCCGCGTCGGCCACGGTGGTGTGCACACCACCCGCCGTCGGGGCGGGCGGCTGGCCGGCGGCGCCCAGAGCGGTCGCGGCGAGCAGTGCCAGGCAGAGCGCGGTACAGGTGCGGAAGAGCTTCGACATGAGGTGGTTCTCCTTGACTGTCACCACCGGTGGTCTGCCGGCGGTGTGGAGCGGGTGATACGCGACTGCCGACGGGGTTCGTCAGCAGCAGAGGGGGATGTCGTCGCCGGTCGGGCCGACGGCCACACGGGTCAGGACGTCGCCGAACTGCGGTGCGGGCACGGTGGCGAGGGGGACGGAGATGAGAGTCAGCAGCAGTGCCATCGCCAGTACCCGGGCGGGACGCCGGCGGAGCGGGTCGGTGACCGATCGGCCGTACGGAGCTGCACCGGCGGGGAAGCGGGGTACGTGCGGCATGCGGTGCGTCTCTCTCGTCGGGGAGGAAAGCCGGTGTGTGGCGCCGGGGACGGCGACCGCCGTCCCCCTTCGCCGTCTCCTGCGACCTTAGGCGTCGGTGATCAACGACCGATCTATCGATCGATCTACGGCTCCGCCGCCCGCTCCTCCTGCCCAGCCCGCCCGGCGCCCGGCCGCCCGGTCAGGCCGGGCCGTGGTCCACGGGGCGCCGGCCGGGGACCAGGGAGGATCCGCCCGCCGCCGGGAGGAGGCTGCTGCGCTGGCCGAGGCACCGCAGGCTCTGGCGGTAGGCCCAGACGGCGCGTTCGGCGCGTCCGGAGCGCTCCAGGAGTTCCCCGAGGTCGTTCCAGGCGGAAGCCGCCTGCCGGTCGGCCTCGGACGCCTCCAGCAGCAGCGCGGCGCGCTCGCTGCCCTCCTCGGCGGCCGCGGTGTCACCGAGTTGCAGCTGGGAGCCCGCCAGCACCAGGAGGGTGCGCGCCGTTTCCAGCCGGTGTCCGGTGCCGAGGAGTTCGAGCGAGCGGCGCGCGTGCTGCTCCGCCTCGCGGGGGTTGCCCTCCAGCAGGCAGGCCCGGGCCAGTGCGGTCTCGCAGTACGCCATGTCCACCGTGCTGCCGTGGCTGGCCAGGTTCTCGGCGCTGCGCGTCAGCTGTGACTTGGCCTCCGCGATGTCGGCGGTCTCCGACTGCATCAGCACCGACGCGTAGGCGTTGCGCAGCCGCGACAGCGCACGGGCGTCGTCCCCCTCGGAGTAGATGGCCAGGGCGCGTTCCAGCAGCAACAGGGCGTCGGCGGAGGCTCCGCTGCGGTGGGCCACCGCTCCGGCGTTCCAGTACGCGGCTCCCAGGGCCTTGCGGTCCTTGATGCCCTCGGCCTCCTCGATGGCGGTGCGCGCCAGGAAGGCGGCGCGGTGCAGGTCGCCGCGTTCGCAGTACAGGCCGACGAGCGTGGCCAGCAGTTCGACGCCCAGCACGGTCGAGGTGAGCCGCAGTTGACGGGCCTCCTCCAGGGTGGTGGTGGCCAGGTCGATCGCATGGGCCAGGTCGCCCGTCTCGCGGTAGCAGCGGCACAGGGCCACCGCCACCGTGAGCCGCGGGACCAGGGACTGCCCGTAGCCGGCGTGGTCCAGCAGGGCCTGGTAGCGGTCGGTGGCCTCCTCCAGGCGGCCGGCGTGCTCCAGGGCCTGGGCCACGCCGTACTCGGCGGTCAGCCGGATGCCCTCCTGCCCCGCCCGGGCGGCCTTGTCGCGGACGGCGGTGAAGGTCGCGAGCGCGGTTTCGGGGTCGCCGTTGCGCAGGCTGATCTCCGCGTAGCGCAGGTCCGTCTGCGGGATGTCGTGGCGTTCGGGCGCCAGGAGTTCCAGCAGGTGCTCGGGACCGCAGCCCAGGCGGGCGGCGATCTGCTCCAGCACTTCCGGGGACGGGGTCCGCTTGCCCGCCTCCAGCAGGGAGATGTAGCTCGCCGAGAGGTTGTCGCCGGCCAGGTCCATCTGTGACAGTCCCGCTTCACGGCGCAACCGACGGATCCGTGACCCCAGAGTCTGCGATTCCGTCATGGCGATTTCCCCCTGCGTGAGACCGGCGGCGTACATCGGGTGTGAATATGCAGTGAATATACTCGGTCAATGCCGGACCCGGCCAGGGCTCGCGTGCATTCCCGGGTGGGCGGGTCCGTCCACTCGGCGGCCGGTGGCCGCCCTGCGACCTCCGGGTGCCGCGGCCGATCCCCGGAACCGTCCTCCCTGCCCGGGCCGGTGCGGAGGGAGGCGGGCACGTCGGTAAAGCGGATACGGCCCGGAGTCTCGCCGAGTGAGTCAAGTGATTCTGTCAATAATGCCGCAAAGTGGTCAACCTCGACGTAGGGTCCCGAGCGCCGGTGGATATGCGGAAACGCCGAACCGGCGTAACCAGAATTATTGACTCCGCTCGGAAAGCGTTTCGCATTTGCGGTGGCGGGGGTGGCTTCCGAAGCCGGAGACGGTGCGGACGTCCGCTCCGGTTGCGGGTGTCCGGCCGCACCACGGAGGGGTGGCGAGCGGGGCCGGCAGCAGGCCCACGAGCGTTTTCGACGCGGCCCCCGCATGGTCTGGGACGGCGAGGCCGCGTCGGCGGGCACGACGCCCCGCACCGGGCCGTGCCCCCGTCCGCTCCCACCGGCTCAGCGGCTCCCCCCGGAACGCCGCGCCGCTGCGTCGCGGGCCTGCGCGGCGGCCCCGGGACCGCCGCCCGCGGGGCCGCCGGTCCCGGCGGATGCCATGCTGGGATGCGGGGGCCCCGTCGGCCGGAGGTTCACGACGATGGCGATGCGCGAGACGAATGCGGTCGGGCCCGGGCCCCGCCGCACGGCCGGAGAACGGGCCGCCGACGGCAGGGCCGCCCGGACGCGCGCACCGCGCTCCGCCCACGGACCGTTCGAACCGTCGCCGCACCGGGCGGACCCGGTGGAGGTGATCGAGGGGCAGTCCGCCACCCGGGTCCAGGAGCTGGTGCCGATCCGCTACGGCCGGATGGCGGAGTCACCGTTCCGCTTCTACCGGGGCGCTGCGGCGATCATGGCCGGCGACCTGGCGGTCGCACCCGACTCGGGCATCCGGGTCCAGCTCTGTGGCGACGCCCATCTGCTGAACTTCCGGCTGCTCGGGTCCCCGGAGCGCAACCTGCTGTTCGACATCAACGACTTCGACGAGACGCTGCCCGGACCGTGGGAATGGGACGTCAAACGGCTCGCGACCAGCCTCGTCATCGCGGGGCGCGAGAACGGCTTCTCCGACCGGGAGCGCGCGGAGATCGTACGGTCGGCGGTGCGCACCTACCGCGAGCAGATGCGCGCCTTCGCCGGGATGGGCAACCTCGACGTCTGGTACGCCCGGGTCGACGAGGCGCAGCTCCAGGCGCTGGCGGAGGGCGCACTGCACACCCGCGGGCGCAAGAGCATGTCCGAGGCGCTGCACAAGGCGCGCGGCCGCGACAGCCGGCAGGCGTTCGAGAAGCTCACCGAGGTGGTCGGCGGCCGCCGCCGCTTCGCCGCGGTCCCGCAGCTGATCACGCCGGTCTCCCAGCTGCTGCCGGACCAGGAGCGCGACGCGCTCGACGGGCAGATCCGGTCCCTGGTGGAGCGGTACGGGCGCAGCCTCCAGACGGACCGCAGGCACCTGCTGAGGCAGTACACCGTCGTGGACATGGCCCGCAAGGTGGTGGGCGTCGGGAGCGTCGGCATGCGCTGCTGGGTCGTGCTGCTGCTCGGGCGCGACGGGCAGGACCCGCTGATCCTGCAGGCCAAGGAGGCGGGCGACTCCGTGCTCGCCGCGCACGCCGGAGCCAGTGCGTACGCCACCCAGGGGGAGCGGGTCGTCGCGGGCCAGCGGTTGATGCAGGCCGCCAGCGACATCTTCCTGGGCTGGCAGCGGACGAACGGGATCGACGGCCTCGAGCGGGACTTCTACGTACGCCAGCTGCGCGACTGGAAGGGGATCGCGGAACCGTCGCAGATGGAACCCCGGGGCATGAGGGTCTTCGCCGAGCTGTGCGGCGTCACCCTGGCCCGTGCGCACGCCCGGTCCGGTGACCGGATCGCCATCGCCGCGTACCTGGGCCGCCGGGACGTCTTCGACCAGGCGCTCGTACGGTTCGCGGAGAGCTACGCCGACCAGAACGCGCGTGACCACCAGGCCTTGGTGGACGCGATTGCCGCGGGCCGGGTGACCGCCGCCGCGGCCTGAACCGGAGCGCCCTATCCGCCTCTTGGGCGGGGGCGTGCAGCGCAACGGGCCGGCGACCCCCGGGAGGCGCCGCGCGCGCAGCACGCGCGAGGCGCGGGCAGCCATCGGCGGCGGCACCCTCCGCCGCCGAGGTGGCCCCCCGCCGCCGCACGGAGCATGCCGCCAGCCAGCGGCGACACACCCCACCCGGCCAGCGGTGATACCGCTCCCGCCTGCGGTGACACGGGCGGCTCGGGTCCTCGCCGATGAGGCCGACAGCCGCCGTACGGAGCGTGCCGCCGGGCCGCTGCGACACACCCCGCCCGGCCAGCCGTGGCGCGCGCCGCGCCGGGTGCGGCCGACTGGCCCTCGGGGGGCCCGCTTTCGGGTGACACCACCGCTCGGCGCCGGGCGCGTCCCCGCCGGCGTACCCGAGCATCTCAGGCGGCCGGTCATGTTCCGGTCATGATCAGCCGGGGCGCACGGCGCCCCGGATCCGGGCAGCCGCTGGGAGATCACGTGCACGTCCTGCTCGTTGCGAGCGCGTTCAACAGCCTCACCCAGCGGGTCCACGCCGAGCTGCGCGACTACGGCCACAGCGTGGCGGTCGAGCTCGCCCTGCCCCACGTCTCCCTGACCGAGGCCGTCGACCGCCACCGGCCCGACCTGGTCCTCGCGCCGATGCTGCGCACGGCCGTTCCCGAGGATGTGTGGGCCGCCCGTACCTGTCTGATCGTCCACCCCGGCCCGCTCGGCGACCGCGGCCCCTCCTCCCTCGACTGGGCCGTCCGCGACCGGGCCGCCCGCTGGGGCGTCACCGTCCTGCAGGCCGAGGCGGAGATGGACGCCGGAGCCGTCTGGGCCACGGCCGAGTGCCCCGTCCCGCCGGTCGGCAAGAGCGACCTGTACCGCGGGGAAGTTGCCGACGCCGCGCTGCGGGCCGTCCTGCTCGCCGTCGACCGCTTCGCCTCCGGCACGTACGTACCGCAGCCGCAGACCACCGGCACCGCGCGCCCCGCCATGCGTCAGGAGAGCCGCCGCATCGACTGGGAGGCCGACTCCACCGAGCGGGTGCTGCGCTCCCTGCGCGCCGCCGACTCGCAGCCCGGCGTACGGGACGAACTGCTCGGCGCCGCGTGGTACCTGCACGGAGGCCACCCCGAGGACCGGCTGCGCGGCCGCCCCGGCGAGCTGCTCGCCACCCGGGCCGGCGCGATCTGCCGGGCCACCGCCGACGGAGCCGTCTGGATCCCCGAACTCCGGGCCCCCCGCACCCCGGGCGGACCCGCCACGCCCAGGCTCCCCGCGACCACCGCCCTCGCCGACCGGCTGCCCCCGCTGCGCGAGCACCCGGCGCCGTTCCCCACCGACCCGCGCCGCCGGACCTGGTCCGACATCGGCTACCGCGAGGAGGGGACGACCGGCTTCCTCTCGTTCTCGTTCCCCGGCGGCGCGATGAGCACCGCGCACTGCCGGCGGCTGCTGGACGCCTACCGGGCCGCCTGCGCCCGCCCCACCTCCGTCCTCGTCCTCGGCGGCGGCCGCGACTTCTTCTCCAACGGCATCCACCTGGGCGTCATCGAGGCGGCCGCCGACCCGGCCGCGGAGTCCTGGGCCAACATCAACGCCATCGACGACCTCGTCGAGGCCGTCCTCACCACCACCGACCGGCTCGTCGTCGCCGCCCTCGGGGGCAACGCCGCCGCCGGCGGGGCCATGCTCGCCCTCGCGGCCGACGAGGTCTGGTGCCGCTCCGGCACGGTCCTGAACCCGCACTACCGCCTCATGGGCCTGACCGGCTCCGAGTTCTGGACGTACACCCTGCCCCGCCGCGTCGGCACCGGCGTCGCCGAGCGGCTCACCACCGAGGCACTGCCGCTGAGCGCGGAGGCCGCGCTCCGGCTCGGCCTGGTCGACCGTACGGTCCCGTGCGCCCCCGGGGCCTTCGCCGCGGAAACGGCACGGCTCGCGTCCCGCCTCGCCGCGCTCCCCGCCACCCCCGCCCGGATCGCGGCGAAGAAGGCCCGCCGCGAGCGCGACGAGGCGGAGCGGCCGCTCGCCGCCTACCGCGCCGCGGAGCTGGCCCCGATGCGCGCGACCTTCGACGATCCCGCCGCCCCGTACCACGCCCTGCGCCGGGCCTTCGTACGCAAGGAGACCCCGGACGCCACACCGCGCCACCTCGCGCAGGCCGTGCCGGGGCGGCACACCGCGCCGCTGCCCTCCCGGCAGCGCCCGTTCACCGCAATGGCCGTACATGACGGGGCACGTGGGGCGCCGGGCTGTTAGCAAGAAGGGTGAGACCGAACGCTCGGCCCCTCCGTGCCCGGCGCCCGGAGCTTGCGCTCCCCGCCCCCGACCGCCCCCGAAACCCTTCCTGAACCCCTCCCCGAGGAGGAATCCATGAACGCAGCAACGCCTGCCCCGGAAGAGGACCCCCCGATCCACATCCTCTGGATCAACGCGGGGCTGAGCTGCGACGGCGACTCCGTCTCCCTGACCGCGGCGATGCAGCCCAGTATCGAAGAGATCGTGATGGGCATCCTCCCCGGCCTGCCCAAGATCGCCGTGCACTGGCCGCTCATCGACTTCGAATGCGGCCCGATCGGCGGCGCGGACACGTTCATCGAGTGGTTCTTCAAGGGCGAGCGCGGCGAGATCGACCCCTTCGTGCTGGTCGTCGAGGGATCCATCCCCAACGAGAGCATCAAGCCCGAGGGGTACTGGTGCGGCTTCGGCGACAACCCGGAGACCGGCCAGCCCATCACGACCAGCGAATGGCTCGACCGGCTGGCGCCCAAGGCCCTCGCCGTCGTCGCCATCGGCACCTGCGCCACCTACGGCGGCATCCACGCCATGGAGGGCAACCCGACCGGCGCCATGGGCGTGCCCGACTACCTGGGCTGGGACTGGAAGTCGAAGGCCGGCATCCCGATCGTGTGCGTCCCGGGCTGTCCGATCCAGCCGGACAACTTCTCCGAGACCCTCACCTACCTGCTGTACCAGGCCGCCGGCTCGGCCCCGATGATCCCGCTCGACGACAAGCTGCGCCCCACCTGGCTCTTCGGGGCGACCGTGCACGAGGGCTGCGACCGGGCCGGCTACTACGAGCAGGGCCAGTTCGCCCACACCTACGACTCCCCGAAGTGCCTGGTCAAGCTGGGCTGCTGGGGTCCGGTCGTCAAGTGCAACGTGCCCAAGCGCGGCTGGATGAACGGCATCGGCGGCTGCCCGAACGTCGGCGGCATCTGCATCGCCTGCACGATGCCCGGCTTCCCCGACAAGTTCATGCCCTTCATGGACGAACCCCCCGGCGGCAAGGTGTCCAGCGCCGCCAGCGGGGCGTACGGGGCCGTCATCCGCAAGCTCCGCGCGATCACGGCGCACACCGTGGACCAGGAGCCCAAGTGGCGCCACACCGGCGAGAAGCTGACCACGGGCTACCGCCCGCCCTGGTGACCGCCCCGCCCACCCGCAACCGGGGGGCGCCCCCAGGCCGTCCGGCCCGAGGCGCCCCCCGGCGCACCCCCTCCCGCACTGAAGAAGGGTCACGGCAGACACGATGGCACCGAAGACGAAGGCGGCCGGAGACGGCAGCGGTTTGGTGGAGATGGCCTGGGATCCGATCACCCGGATCGTGGGCAGCCTCGGCATCCACACGAAGATCGACTTCAAGCAGAAGCGGGTCGCGGAGTGCTACAGCACCTCCTCGGTCTTCCGCGGCTACAGCGTCTTCATGCGCGGCAAGGATCCCCGCGACGCGCACTTCATCACCAGCCGCATCTGCGGCATCTGCGGTGACAACCACGCCACGTGCTCCGTCTACGCGCAGAACATGGCCTACGGGGTGAAGCCGCCCCACCTCGCCGAGTGGATCATCAACCTGGGCGAGTCCGCGGAGTACATGTTCGACCACAACATCTTCCAGGAGAACCTGGTCGGGGTCGACTACTGCGAGAAGATGGTCCGCGAGACCAACCCCGGCGTCCTGGAGCTGGCCGAGCGCACCCCGGCCCCGCACGCCGGCGAGCACGGCTTCAAGACCATTGCCGACATCATGCGCTCCCTCAACCCCATCGAGGGCGAGTTCTACCGCGAGGCGCTCCAGGTCAGCCGCTACACCCGCGAGATGTTCTGTCTGATGGAGGGGCGCCACGTGCACCCCTCCACCCTCTACCCCGGCGGCGTCGGCACCATCGCCTCCGTCCAGCTCTTCACGGACTACATGAGCCGCCTCATGCGGTACTGCGAGTTCATGAAGCGCGTCGTCCCGCTCCACGACGACCTGTTCGACTTCTTCTACGAGGCCCTCCCCGGGTACGAGGAGGTCGGCCGGCGGCGCGTGCTGCTCGGCTGCTGGGGCGCGCTCAACGACCCCGAGCACTGCGACTTCACGTACGCCAACATGACCGACTGGGGACGGAAGATGTTCGTCACCCCGGGCGTGGTCGTGGACGGGAAGCTGGTCACCAACGACCTGACCGAGATCAACCTCGGCATCCGCATCCTGCTGGGCAGCTCGTACTACGACGACTGGCAGGGCCAGGAGCAGTTCGTCACCCACGACCCGCTCGGCAACCCGGTCGACCCCCGCCACCCGTGGAACCAGCACACGATCCCCGCCCCGCAGAAGCGGAACTTCGACGACAAGTACAGCTGGGTGATGTCCCCGCGCTGGTTCGACGGCAAGGACCACCTCGCCCTCGACACCGGCGGCGGCCCCCTCGCCCGCCTGTGGTCCACCGCCCTGTCCGGGCTCGTCCACACCGACTACGTGCAGGCCACCGGGAACAGCGTCGTCATCACCCTGCCGCGGACCATGACGAAGCCCGAGACCCGCTTCGAGTGGAAGATCCCGAAGTGGAGCAACGCGCTGGAGCGCAACCGCGCCCGCACGTACTTCCAGGCGTACGCCGCCGCCATCGCCCTGCACTGCGCCGAGAAGGGCCTCGCCGAGGTCCGAGCCGGCCGCACCCAGACCTGGGAGAAGTTCGAGGTCCCGGACGAGGGGCTGGGCGTCGGTTTCACCGAGGCCGTGCGCGGCGTGCTCTCGCACCACATGGTGATCCGCGACGGCAAGATCGCCAACTACCACCCCTACCCGCCGACCCCGTGGAACGCCTCCACCCGCGACACCTTCGGCACACCCGGCCCCTACGAGGACGCCGTCCAGAACACCCCGATCTTCGAGGAGAACACCCCGGAGAACTTCAAGGGCATCGACATCATGCGCGCCGTGCGCAGCTTCGACCCCTGTCTGCCCTGCGGCGTGCACATGTACGTCGGCCCCGGCAAGACCGTCAAGCAGATGCACGTCCCCACCGGCCTGAGCGGACTGGGCGGATGAGCGCGGCCGTCGACGCCCGGCAGGCCGGGCAGCGGGTCGAGGAGGTCCTGGAACGCCTCGCCGCCACCGGAGACCGCGAGGCCTGCGCCGCCGCCGAGGAACTGGTGCGCGTCCTCATGGACTTCTACGGCGCGGGCCTCGCCCGCGTCGTCGAGCGGATCGGCGACGCCCCGCTCGCCCGGCTGCTCGACGACGAACTCGTCGCGAGCCTGCTCGCCCTGCACCACCTCAACCCCGAGGACGTCCACACCCGCATCGCCCGCGCCCTGGACGCCGCGACCGACCCGCCCGAACTGGTCGGGTTCGACGAGGAGACCGGCGTCCTGCGGCTGCGGCCGCGGACCGCCGGCAGCGGCTGCGGCTGCCCCAGTACGGGCGCGGCCGCCCAGCAGGGCATCGAGGACGCCCTGGCCTGTTTCGCCCCCGAGGTCACCCGGGTGGAACTGGAACCGGCCGGGGCCCCGCAGCCCGCCCTGCTCCAGATCTCCACCCGCCCGCCCGCCCCGGCGCAGGTGCCGTGAACGGGCACCCGGCACCGGTGCGCACGGGCGCCCCGCGCGGGCTGGGCCGCTTCACCGGCCCGCGCCCGCCCCGGCCCGAACGCTGCGAACTGTGCGGGGTGGCCGTCCCCGAGGACGGCCACCGCCACCTGGTCGAGACCGAGAAGCGGGCGCTCGTGTGCGCCTGCACGGCCTGTTCCCTGCTCTTCGACCGGCCGGGCGCCACCACCGGCCGCTACCGCGCCGTCCCGAACCGCTACCTCACCGACCCCGACCGCCCGCTCGACGACGGGGCCTGGGAACTCCTCCAGATCCCGGTCGGCGTCGCCTTCTTCTTCCGCAACGCCGCCCTCGACCGGCTCGTCGCGCTCTACCCGAGTCCGGCCGGCGCCACCGAGAGCGAACTCGACCCGCAGACCTGGCAGAGCGTCCTCGGCGCCAGCCGCCTCGCGGCCCTCCTCGAACCCGACGTGGAGGCCCTGCTGCTGCACCGTGCGGAGGGGCGCACCACCTGCCACCTGGTGCCGATCGACGTCTGCTACGAGCTGGTGGGCCGGATGCGCCTGCTGTGGCAGGGCTTCGACGGCGGCGCCGAGGCCCGCGCCGCACTGCGGACCTTCTTCGAGCAGGTCGAGCGCCGGGCCAAGGTCCCGGCGAAGACCACCGAGGGGGTCCGGCTGCCATGACGGAGTTCACCTTCACCTGCACCGGCGTGCGCGCCGACGCCTACGCGGCCGGCCCCACCCTCGTCTTCCGGCTGCGGATCACCACCGCCGACCCGCAGGCCCGGGTGCACGCCCTCGCCCTGCGCTGCCAGATCCGCATCGAACCGGCCCGGCGCGGCTACGGCCCCGCCGAGGCCGAGGGCCTCGCCGACCTGTTCGGCGAACGCTCCCGCTGGGGCACCACCCTCCAACCGGTCCAGTTCGCCCAGGTCACCGCCATGGTGCCCAGCTTCACCGGCGCGACCGAGACCGACCTCGTCGTGCCCTGCACGTACGACATGGACATCGCCGCGAGCCGGTACTTCAGCGCCCTGGAGGACGGCGAGGCACCCCTGCTGATGCTGTTCTCGGGCACCGCCTTCACCGGCGCCGGCGGCTTCCGCGTCGAGCCGGTGCCCTGGGACCGCGAAGCCGCCTACCGGATGCCCGTGGCCGTGTGGCGCGAGATGGTCGAGCAGCACTTCCCCGGATGCGGCTGGCTGCGGCTGCCCCGGGACACCATGGCCGACCTGCTGGCCTTCCGCTCGCGGCACGCGCTCGCCTCCTGGGAGGCGACCGTACGGGCCCTGCTCGACGCCGCGGTCGTCGCGCAGCCGCCGCAACCGGACCCGGCCCGGCTGGGCGGGGCCGCACTGCGCGTCACCGAGAGGACGGCGCCATGACCACCACGACCGTGCCGGGGTCCCGCTTCGACACCGCCCGCCAGGTCGCCGACGCGGTCCTCTTCGAGGGCTACGTCCTCTACCCGTACCGCGCCTCGGCCGCCAAGAACCGGCTGCGCTGGCAGTTCGGCGTACTCGTCCCGCCGGCCTGGGGGCCCGCGCACCGGGAACACGCGCTCCAGCAGACCGAGATCCTGATGGAGCCCAAGGGCGAGGCCGTCCTCGCCGTGGAGCTCCGCTTCCTGCACGCCCAACGTCGCACCGTCCAACAGGCCCTGGACGGTGCCGACTTCGCGGACGTCGCCGAACTGCACCTCGACGACCGCGTGCTCGTCCCCTGGGACGAGGGCGCCGAGGAGCGGGTCGAGCTGTCCGTACCCGTGCGTGAACTGGCGGACGGGGAGGTGGTCCTCCCGTTCCGCCGTCCCGCGCGCGAGGACACCGAGCCCGTCCTCGGCCCCGACGGCCGGTGCCTGGGCCGCCTGCTGCGGCGCACCGAGGAGGTCGAGGGCGCCGTGCGGCTGCGCACCACCGAACTCGACGGCCCGTACCGGGTGGTGAAGCTCACCGCCGTGGTCGAGAACACCAGCCCGTGGACCCCGCAGGCCGCCGGACCGGCCGACCGCGACGCGGCCCTGCCCCGGTCGCTGGTCGCCGCCCACCTCCTGCTGGGCCTGGACACGGGCTCCTTCCTGTCCATGACCGACCCGCCGGAGTGGGCCAAGGGGGCCGTCGCCTCCTGCGTCAACCGCCACACCTGGCCGGTGCTGGCCGGTTCGCCGGGCCGCGCCGACGTGGTCCTGTCCTCCCCGATCATCCTGGAGGACCATCCGGCGATCGCTCCCGAGAGCGCCGGGGCCATGTACGACTCCACGGAGATCGACGAGATCCTGGCCCTGCGCACCGCCGCCCTCACCGACCAGGAGAAGCGCGAGGCCCGCGGTACGGACGCCCGCGCGGCCGCCGTGATCGAACTGGCCGACTCCATGCCGCCCGAGGTGCTGGAACGCCTCCACGGAGCCGTCCGCGCACTCCGCGAGATCACCGGGCCCGACCCGGCCCTCGACCTCGTGGACCTCCCCGAACCCGGCGGCCCCGGCGGTTCCGGCGACCCCGGCGGTTCCGGCGACTCCGGCGTAGAGGTCGTACCCCCTGAAGTCCGCGACCCGAAGGCGCTGTTCCGGCCCGACACCCCGTGGTGGGACCCCGCGGGCGCGGACACCGCCGACCCCGTGCCCGACCACGCGCTGGTCGACGGCACCCCGGTGGGCATCGGCAGCCGGGTCCTGCTCCGCCCGGGCCCGCGGCGCACCGACGCCCAGGACCTGTTCCTCCACGGCCGCGCCGCCCGCGTCGAGGCCGTACTGCACGACGTCGACGGCGGGGTACACCTGGCCGTCACCGTCGAGGGCGACCCCGGCGCGGACATCCGCCGCGAACAGGGCCGGTTCCTCTACTTCCAGCCCGACGAGGTCACCCCCCTGGAGGACGCGTGAGCGGCCCGACCCTGGTCGCCGGCATCGGCAACGTCTTCCTCGGAGACGACGGCTTCGGCGTGGAGACCGTGCGGGCCCTGTCCGCGCACCCGCTGCCCGACGGCGTCGAAGTGGTCGACTTCGGCGTCCGCGGCGTCCACCTCGCCTACCAGCTCCTCGACGGCTACGACACGCTCGTCCTTGTCGACGCCGCCGCCCGTGGCGGCGCCCCCGGCACCCTGTACCTCATCGAGCCCGACGGGGCGGCCCCGGTCGCACCGGGCGCCGCCGTCCTCGACGGCCACCACATGTCACCCGACGCGGTCCTCGCCCTGCTCGGCACCCTGTGCGCCGGCACCGGCTCCACCCCGCCCCGGCGGACGCTCGTCGTCGGGTGCGAACCGGCCTCCACCGAGGAGGGCATGGGCCTCAGCGGGCCGGTGGCCGCCGCGGTGCCGCAGGCCGTACGCATGCTCCTGGACCTGCTCCAGCCGCAGTCACCCGAGGACCAGGACGACCGGCTCCACCGCGAACTGAGGAGTACCCCATGACCAAGGCCCAGGCCCTCATCGGCGGCGCGACGGCCGCCGCACTCGTCGCCGTCCTGGCGCAGCTCTTCCCGGACGTCCGGCGCTACCTGCGCATGCGCAGGATGTGACGCGGCGCGCCCCGGCGCCCGAATGGCGTACAGGGCGCGGGGCGCGTCGGCGTGCCCGCCCGTGACGCCACCGTCCTGCCGGTGTAATGAGCCCCGGCAGGACGGAGTCCGATGCACGAGATGTCGATCGCCATGGCCGTCGTGGGCCAGGTGGAAGAAGCGGCGCAGGCCGCCGGGGCGACCGCGGTCACCGCGGTCCGCCTCCAGGTCGGAGAACTGGCGGGCGTGGTCCCCGACGCACTCGCCTTCTGCTTCGAACTGGCCTGTGCCGGAACGGTACTCGAAGGCGCCCGGCTCACCGCCGAGACGGTGGCCACCCGCGCCCGCTGCGGCTCCTGCGACGGGGAGTGGCACGTCGGCATGCCCCCCGAACTGTGCTGCCCCGGCTGCGGCGGCGCGTCGGACGTCGAGCTCCTGTCGGGCCGCGAGCTGCAGATCGCCGACGTGCACTGGGAAGACGGCCCGGCCTGCGCGCCCGTCCGCGAACCGATCCCCGAGGAGGCCTGAACCATGTGCCGAGTGGTCGATCTACGACAGGCGGTGCTCGCCAAGAACGACGAGGCGGCGCACACCCTGCGCGCCGAACTCGCCGCCCGCGGCACCGTGGTCGTCAACCTGCTGTCCAGCCCGGGCAGCGGCAAGACCGCGCTGCTGGAGCGCGAACTCCTGCTCGCCCGTGAGCGCGGGGTGCCGGTCGCCGCGCTGACGGCCGACCTCGCCACCGAGAACGACGCGGTGCGGCTGGCGCGGTCGGGCGTACCGGTCAAGCAGGTCCTCACCGACGGGCTGTGCCACCTGGAGGCCGGAATGCTGGGCCGCCACCTGGACGGCTGGCTGCCCGGGGATACCCGGCTGCTGTTCGTGGAGAACGTCGGCAACCTGGTCTGCCCGGCCTCCTACGACCTGGGGGAGGCCCTGCGCGTGGTGCTCGCCTCGGTCACGGAGGGCGAGGACAAGCCGCTGAAGTACCCGACCGCCTTCGGCCTCGCCCACCTCGTCGTGGTCACGAAGACCGACATCGCGGAAGCCGTCGAGTTCGACGAGGCGGCCTTCCTGGCCAACGTCCAGCAGGTCAACCCCGGCGTGGAGGTGGTGTTCACCTCGGCCCGCCGCGGCGCGGGTGCGGGCGCCCTGCTCGACCGGGCCCTGGCGGTCGCCGGGGGAGCCGCCCCGCACGCGCCGGTGATGGCACGGCGGCAGCGGGCCGAGGCGCACGACCACGGTCACGACCACGGTGCCGGGCACGACCACGAGCCGGACGACGACCACGACCACAAACACGACCACAAACACGACCACAAACACGACCACGGCGACGGCCGTGACCACGGCCACCACCACGATCACGAGCACCGTCACACCTCCACCCCCACCGACGGTCACGGCCGCCCCACCCACGACGCGGGCCACGGCCCGGTGCCGTCCGAGCCCGCCGCGTTCCGGCCCGGGGCCCCGTCCACCGTGGTGCCGACCCGCTGATGGAGGCGGTGCAGCGGCGCCGGGTCACCGTGACGGGGGTGGTGCAGGGCGTCGGGTTCCGGCCCTACGTGTACACCCGCGCGACCGGCCTGGGTCTCGCCGGCCACGTCACCAACACCCCCGAGGGCGTGGTCGCGGAGGTCGAGGGCGCGGCGGCGGCCGTGACGCAGTTCTGCGACCGGCTCGCCGCGGACGCGCCCCCGCTCGCCGTGGTGGACCGCGTCGACCACTGCGAGGTCCCCGCCTCCGGCGGCGCCGGGTTCACCATCGTCGCGTCCCGGACCGGCGGCCCCGCCCGTACGCTCGTCTCCCCGGACGTGGCCACCTGCGCCGACTGCCTCGCCGAACTGGCCGACCCGGCGGACCGCCGCCACCGCCACCCCTTCATCACCTGCACGCACTGCGGGCCCCGCTTCACCATCGTCACCGGGCTGCCGTACGACCGCGCCCACACCACCATGGCCCGCTTCCCGATGTGCCCCGACTGCGCCCGCGAGTACGCCGACCCGGCCGACCGCCGGTTCCACGCCCAGCCCGTCGCCTGCCCGGCCTGCGGGCCGCGGCTGCGGCTCCTCGCCGGACACCCGCCCCGCGAGGTGCCGGCCGCCGACCCGGTCGCCGAGGCCCGCCGTCTCCTGGCCGCCGGGGCGGTCCTCGCCGTCAAGGGGCTCGGCGGCTACCACCTCGCCTGCGACGCCGCGCACGCCGGAGCCGTGGCCGAGCTGCGCCGCCGCAAGGCGCGCGGTGACAAGCCGTTCGCCCTGATGGCCCGCGACCCCGCCGACGTCGAACACCTCGTCCACCTCGGCCCGGTGGAGCGCGAACTGCTCGCCGGGGGAGTACGGCCCATCGTGCTGCTGCGCCGCCGGGCCTCCTCCGCCGGAGCCCTGCCCGAGGAGGTCGCGCCGCGCTGCCCCGACCTCGGCGTGATGCTCCCGTACACCCCGCTGCACCACCTGCTCCTCGGGCTGCCCGGCGATCCGCCCGGCCCCCGCCTGCTCGTCATGACCAGCGGAAACCTTTCCGGCGAGCCCATCGTCACCGACGACGGCGAGGCCCTGGACCGGCTCGCCGGCCTCGCCGACGCCTGGCTCGCCCACGACCGCCCGATCCACGTGCCGTGCGACGACTCCGTGGTGCGCGTCTGCGACGGCGAGACGCTGACCCTGCGGCGCTCGCGCGGCTACGCCCCGCTGCCCGTCGCCCTCCCGGTCCCGGTGCCCGCGGCCCTCGCCGCCGGGGGAGACCTGAAGAACACCTTCTGCCTCGGCGAAGGCCGCCGGGCCTGGCTGTCCGCCCACATCGGCGACATGGGCGACCTCGCCACCCAGTACGCCTTCGAGCGCGCCGAGCGCCGGCTGGAGTCCATCACCGGCGTCACCCCCGGGCTGCTCGCCGCCGACCGCCACCCCGGCTACCGCTCCGGCCGGTGGGCCGAGGGCGCCGCGGCCGGCCGGCCGCTTGTGCGCGTCCAGCACCACCACGCCCACGTCGCCTCCACGATGGCCGAGCACGGGCTGGACGGAACCCGGCGCGTCATCGGCGTCGCCTTCGACGGCACCGGCTACGGCGACGACGGCGCCGTCTGGGGAGGCGAGGTCCTCCTCGCCGACTACGCCGGGTACGCCCGCTTCGCCCACCTCGCGTACGTGCCCCTGCCGGGCGGCGACGCCGCCGTGCACCGCCCGTACCGGATGGCCCTGTCCCACCTGCGGGCCGCCGGTATCGCCTGGAGCGCCGACCTGCCCTGCACGGCAGCCTGTCCGCCCGACGAACTGCGTCTGCTCGAAACCCAGTTGGCCCGCAACCTGAACTGCGTGCCCACCTCCAGCATGGGGCGCCTCTTCGACGCCGTCTCGGCCCTGGCGGGTGTCTGCCAGGTCGCCGGGTACGAGGCCCAGGCCGCGATCGAGCTGGAGTCCGCGGCCCTCGGCGCACCCGCCCCCGGCGCACTCGCGCCGGACTCCGGCCCGGGGTCCGGCACCGCCACCGGGTATGCCTTCGCCCTGTGCCCGCCCGCGGCGGGCGCGCCGGGACCGCTCACGGCCGACCCGGCGCCCGTCCTGGCCGCCGTGGCGGGCGACGTCCGCGCGGGCGTCGCCCGTTCCGTGATCGCGGCCCGCTTCCACGCCGGCGTCGCCGCCCTCGTCGTCACCCTCTGCGGCCTCGCCCGCGCGGGCCACGGCCTGGACACCGTGGCACTGACCGGAGGGGTCTTCGCCAACACCCTGCTCTCCTGCGCCTGCGCCCGCGCCCTGCGCGCCGACGGCTTCACCGTCCTGCGACACGGCCGGGTCCCCCCGGGCGACGGGGGCCTGTCCCTCGGCCAGCTCATGGTGGCGGCCCACGCCACGGATCACCACCCACAGCAAGGAGAACCCCATGTGCCTGGCGGTACCCGGCAGAGTGCTTGACATCGGGGAGAAGGACGGGACCCGGATGGCCACCGTCGACTTCGGCGGCGTACAGAAGGAAGTGTGCCTGGAGTACCTGCCCGACCTCCAGGTCGGCGAGTACGCCATCGTCCACGTGGGGTTCGCCCTGCAGCGTCTCGACGAGGAGTCGGCCAGGCAGACGCTCGAACTCTTCGCCCAGCTCGGCATGTTGCAGGAGGAGTTCGGCGATCCGTGGGAGCAGGCCGCACAAGCCGGCGGCGGTGACTGGCCGTTCGGCGACACCCCCGCCGAACGGCCCGCCGTAGACGCCCCGCAGGAGGAGGCCCGCAAGTGAAGTACATCGACGAGTTCCAGGACCCCGAGCTCGCCCGTCGGCTGCTCGACGACATCCACGCCACGGTGACCCGCCCCTGGGCCCTGATGGAGGTCTGCGGCGGCCAGACCCACACCATCATCCGGCACGGGATCGATCAACTACTGCCCGAGCAGGTGGAGTTGATTCACGGCCCCGGCTGTCCGGTGTGCGTCACCCCGCTGGAGGTCATCGACAAGGCGCTGGAGATCGCGTCCCGCCCGAACGTGATCTTCTGCTCCTTCGGCGACATGCTGCGCGTCCCCGGCACCGGCCGCGACCTCTTCCAGGTGCGCAGCGAGGGCGGCGACGTACGCGTCGTGTACTCCCCGCTCGACGCCCTGAAGATCGCCCAGCAGAACCCGCAGCGCGAGGTGGTCTTCTTCGGCATCGGCTTCGAGACCACGGCCCCGCCCAACGCCATGACCGTCCACCAGGCGAAGAAGCTGGGCATCCGCAACTTCAGCCTGCTGGTCTCGCACGTCAGGGTGCCGCCCGCGATCGAGGCGATCATGCGGTCGCCGAGCTGCCGGGTCCAGGGCTTCCTGGCCGCCGGACACGTGTGCAGCGTGATGGGCACGGGGGAGTACCCCGCCCTCGCGGAGCGCCACCGGGTCCCGATCGTGGTGACCGGCTTCGAACCGCTGGACATCCTCGAAGGCGTACGGCGGGCCGTGCACCAGCTGGAGCGCGGCGAGCACACCGTCGACAACGCCTACGCACGGGCCGTCCGCCCCGAGGGGAACCCCGCCGCCCTCGCCATGCTGGAGGACGTCTTCGAGATCACCGACCGCGCCTGGCGCGGCATCGGGGTCATCCCCGACAGTGGCTGGCGGCTCTCCGAGCGGTACCGGGAGCACGACGCCGAGCACCGTTTCTCGGTGACCGGCATCAAGACGCTGGAGCCGGCCGAGTGCCGCAGCGGCGAAGTCCTCCAGGGGCTGCTCAAGCCGCACGAGTGCGAGGCCTTCGGGACCCTGTGCACCCCGCGCAACCCGCTCGGCGCCACCATGGTCTCCAGCGAGGGCGCGTGCGCGGCGTACTACCTGTACCGCCGCCTGGAACTCACCCCGGCCCCGCAGGCCGGGACCGCCGCACCGCTGGAGGCGAGCCCCGTTGCCTGACACCGCACTCGACATCACCGGCTGGACCTGCCCGGCACCCCTGCGGGACCGCCCGCGCGTGGTGATGGGCCACGGCGGCGGCGGCGCGCTCTCCGCCGAGCTCGTCGAGCACCTCTTCGCCCCCGCCTTCGGCGGCGAGGTGCTGTCCCGGCTCGGCGACTCCGCGGCCGTCACCCTGGGTGGCGCCCGCCTGGCCTTCTCCACCGACTCCTACGTGGTGCGGCCGCTGTTCTTCCCCGGCGGCAGCATCGGCGACCTCGCGGTCAACGGCACGGTCAACGACCTCGCCATGAGCGGCGCCCGGGCCGCCTACCTGTCCTGCGGGTTCATCCTGGAGGAGGGCGTCGAGATCTCCGTCGTGGCGCGGGTGGCCGAGGCGCTGGGCGCCGCGGCGCGCGCCGCGGGCGTGGAGGTGGCCACCGGTGACACCAAGGTGGTGGAGGCGGGCCACGGCGACGGCGTCTACGTCAACACCTCGGGGATCGGGCTCATCCCCGAGGGCGTGGACCTGCGCCCGCAGCGGGTGGTGCCGGGAGACGTCGTCATCGTCAGCGGCGAGATCGGCCTGCACGGCGTGGCCATCATGAGCGTGCGCGAGGGGCTGGAGTTCGGCGTCGACATCGAGAGCGACTGCGCCGCGCTCGGCGGCCTGGTGCAGGCCATGCTCGCCGTGACCCCGGACCTGCACGTGCTGCGCGACCCCACCCGGGGCGGGCTCGCGGCCTCCCTCAACGAGATCGCGGCCGCGTCCGGCGCGGGCGTCGTCATCCAGGAGGGCCGGATCCCGGTGCCCCCCGCCGTGGCGAACGCCTGCGCCATCCTCGGTCTCGACCCGCTGTACGTGGCCAACGAGGGCAAGCTCGTAGCCTTCGTCCCGCGCGAGCACGCCGATGCCGTGCTCGACGCCATGCGGGCCCATCCGCTGGGCCGCCACGCGCGGGTGATCGGCGAGGCGGTGGAGGCGCACCCCGGCCTCGTCGTGGCCCGCACGGGCCTGGGCGGGACCCGCGTGGTGGACCTCCCGATCGGCGAGCAGCTGCCGCGCATCTGCTGACGTACGGGCGCGCCCCCCGAGCCGTCCCGGGGTCCGGGCAGGCGCGGGGGGCGCGGGCGGCCCTACGCTGGTCTTCTGGAGGTGCACCATGGCGGAGCACGACGGCGGTCCCTCGGCGCGGAACCTGGAGGAGGGCCGGCTCCTGAAGGAGCTGGAGGCCATCCACCGCACGCGACACGAGACCCTGCTGCACGGGTCCGACGACGCGCTGATCACCCATACGCAGCGGATGAACGAGCTGGAGCACGAGTACGTGCGCCGCCATCCGCAGCGCGCCCAGACCGCGGGCCGTACCCGCTCGGGCGCCAGGGCCCGCCACTCCGAAGAGTAGCCCGGCCGGCCGTACCGGCCCGGTTCAGTCCGCGGTGGTGTAGCGAACCCGTGCCCACAGGGGCAGGACGAACCAGCACAGCAGGTACCAGGCCAGGACCCCGGACACGATCCAGGGCACGATCGCGTTGTGCGTGGCCACGCGCAGGATCAGCAGCAGCGCGAACGTCAGCGTCGCCAGCAGCAGCACGATGCCGACGAAGGTGAGCCGGGACGCCCAGGCGACCGCCTCGGGCTTGATCCGGCGTCCCGAGACGATGCGGTGGAAGGCGACCGGCCCTATGAGGGCGCCCGTGGCCATCGATCCGAGGATCACCGTGATGATGTAGAGCGTCTTGTCCGTCTGCTCCAGCCCCTGGAAGTGCGGGGTGAAGACAACGGTCAGCAGGAAGCCGAACAGGATCTGTACGCCCGTCTGCGCGACGCGTATCTCCTGGACCAGCTCCTGCCACTGCCGGTCCGCGCGCTCCACCGCGGTCTCGTTGCGGCCGTCGCCCGGAACCTCGTCGCCCGTCACCTCGACCGCGTCCGCGCCGGCGTCTCTGTGCTGGTGCCTCATGTGTGCTCCCTCCCCGAGTGTGCTCCGGCGCCTACCCGGACCCCGCCCCGTCATGCGGGGCGCGGACCAGGAGGTTCCGCCGGTCCGTCACCGGCCGGAGTGCGGGAGCAGGGCGTCGAAGGCGGCGGGCAGGCGGCTCCAGGCCTCGCGCCCGGCGGGAGAACTCGGCCCCGGTCAGCAGACAGGAGTCGAGGAGCCGTTCCAGGCCGTCGCGGTCGAGGCCCGGGGAGGTGAACACCAGGTGCTGACTTGCCTCATGTGAGACATCTTTGTATTGTTTGAGGCGAAGGAGGCTCATCATGGTGCAGGAAGAGGAACTGCTGGACGGCGCCGCGCGCGTCCTGGCGGGCGACCACAGCGCGTCGATGGTCCAGATCGCCGCGGGCATCGGGACCAGCCGCGCCACGCTCAGCCGCCGCTACGCGACCCGCGAGGCCCTGCTGAAAGCCGTCGCGGACCGGGCGATCCGCGTCGTCGACGGCTGCCTCGGCCCCGTCGACCTGCCGGACACCGCCGACGGCGCCGCCTTCGACGCCGCCCTGGAGGAACTGGTCGTCGCGCTGCTGCCGGCCGCCCACCTCTACGGCTTCACCACGCGCGACGCCACCGTCCTCGCCGATCCCGAGTTCCGGGCCGGCGTGGACCGGCAGGACCGGCGGGCCCTCGCCTTCCTCGCCCTCGGCCAGCGGCTGGGCCGGCTGCGCGGCGACCTGCCGCCCTACTGGATCTGGTACTCGCTCTGGGGACTGCTCGACGCGGCCGCGGAGGGCGTGCGCGACGGACACCTCGCCCCCCGCGAGATCGGCCGCCTGGTCCTGACGTCCTTCCTCGGCGGGACGCGGCCCGCCGCGCCGCCCCCGGCCCCCTGAACCGCCCCGCCCCACCGCCGTGCACGACCCCAGAACGGAATCCCATGCACACCCCCTCGCAGGACCCCCGCCGGTGGATCGTCCTGGCGATCCTCTCCGGCAGTCTCCTGCTCATCTCCATGGACACCACGATCCTCAACGTGGCCTTCCCCTCCCTCGTCGGAGACCTCCAGCCGGGCGCCGTCCAGCAGCTGTGGATCATCGACGTCTACGCGCTCGCCCTGTCCGGCCTGCTCGTCACCGCGGGCGCGCTCGGTGACCGCTGGGGGCGCAAGCGGCTCCTCATGGCGGGCTTCGGCATCTTCGCCGTCGCCTCCCTGATCGCCGTGTTCTCCACCGAGGCCTGGCACGTGATCGCCGCCCGCGCCCTCCTCGGCGTCGGCGGCGCCGCCATCATGCCGTCCACCCTGTCGATCCTGCGCAGCGCGTTCACCGACGCCAAGGAGCGCGCCTTCGCCCTCGCCGTATGGGCGGCCGTCTTCGGCGGCGGCATGGCCTTCGGCCCGGTCGTCGGCGGCCTGCTGGTCCAGGACTACGGCTGGCACTCCGCGTTCCTGCTCAACCTCCCCGTCGCCGCGGTCATCGTCGCGGCCGGCCTGCGCTACCTCCCCGAGTCCCGCTCCCCGCGCGCCGCCGGCGCGTGGGACTGGTGGGGCGTCGGGCAGTCCATCGTCGGCATGCTCGCCCTCGCGGGCGGCATCAAACAGCTCGGCAAGAGCGGCGTCGCCGACCCGCTGCCCTGGGCGCTGCTGCTCCTGGCCGCCGTGGCCCTGACCGTCTTCGTCCGCCGCCAGCTGAGCCTGGACAACCCCCTGCTACAGGTGCGGCTGTTCGCCAAGCCCGCCTTCAGCGTCGCGGCCACCGCCATCTTCCTGCCCATGGTCGGCATGGGCGCGATCCTCTTCCTGGTCACCCAGTGGTTCCAGTACGGCCAGGGCTACACCCCGCTGGAGGCCGGGCTGCGCCTCCTGCCGGCGCCGCTCGCCCTGATCTGCGCCTCCATGGTGGCGCCGAGCCTGATGCAGCGCTTCGCGATCCGCCACGTCCTCGGCGCGGGCCTGGTCGTCCTGGCGGCCGGAATGGCGCTGCCCTGGACCTTCCAGCAGTTCACCGACCTCGGCTACCCGGCCTTCGCCGCAGCCCTCACGATCATGGGCCTGGGCGCGGGCCTCGCCACCACGGTGGCCTCGGTCACGCTGATCTCGGCCGCCCCCGCGGACGACGTCTCCAGCGCCGCCGCCATCGAGGAGACCTGCTACGAGCTCGGTTCGGCGATGGGCGTCGCCATCCTGGGCTCCACGGCCGCCGCCCTGTACCGCGGCAACCTCCCCGCCCTCGACCTGGACGGCCCCAGCACCGCCGCCGTGCGCGACTCCGTCGGCGAGGCCGCCCACACCGCCGAACGGCTCGGCGGCGCCGTCGGCCAGGCGCTGCTGGACACCGCCTCGCACGCCTACACCCTGGCGATCACCCCGGCGTTCCTGATGGCGGGAGTCCTCGCGGTCGCCGCGGCTGCCACCACCTGGTCCCTCATTCCCCGGGACCTCCAGCCCACCGAGAACCACTGACGGGAGCGGAGCCGAACGCGGGCGCGGCGGGCGCCGGCCCGAGCGTGGTGGTACCGGGCGCCGCCCGGTGCCCCAGCCCCGTGCGGTAGACGTCCAGCGCCGCCTCGACCCGGCCGGCCCGCCGCAACAGGTCGCCCAGGAGCCGGCACAGGTCGGCGAGGTCCCCGCTCGCACCGCTGCGCTCCAGCAGCGCCAGCGCCCGTACGTAGTGCTCCTCGGCGGCCTCGGCCTCCCCGCGCTCCTCGGCCATCAGGCCGAGGAGCCGGTGCGCTCCACCCGCGTGGACGGCGCCGTGGCTGTCGCCCAGCTCCAGCAGGGCCGAGAGCAGCCCGGCGGCCTCGTCGTGCCGGCCCAGCCGCCGCAGCACGTCCGCCAGCTCCACCTCCACCTGCGCCGTGTACAGCGCGGCGCGACGGGCGGACAGCATGTCCCTGGCGGTGCGCAACTCCCGCTCGGCCGAGGCGAGGTCCCCGTTCTGCGCCTGTACGTAGCCGCGCATCCAGTGGCAGTGCGCCAGGTCCGTCCGCAGCCGCAGCTGCCCGTAGATCTCCTGGGCCTTGGCCAGCGACGCGTCCGCGTCGGCCACCCGCCCCTCGGCGAGGAACGTGCGCGCCACCTGCCGGTGCATCCCCGCCACCAGGGCCGGGTCCTCCACGCGCGGGGCCAGGGCGAGGGCGAGCTCGGCGGCGTGCGCGGCGCGGGCGTGGGCGCCCATGTCGATGTACGGCCCGATGACCGCGGCGTACAGCAGGACCAGCGCCTCGGGGTCGCCCAGCCCGCTGGTGCCCAGCTCGTCGATCGCGGACTCCAGCAGGTAGCACGCGTAGCGCAGCTCCCCGGCCAGCAGGTGCGCGACGGCGCGGCCGCGGACCGCGCGGGCCCGGCGGGGGAGCGGCTCCCCGGCCAGCAGCCGCTCGGCCGCCTCGAAGCGGGCCGCCGCGGCGGGAAGTTCGCCCGCCTCCAGGGCGCAGTCCCCGAGCCCGAGCTGGGCCTCCGCCTGCTCGGGCAGCAGCCCCAGCTTCTCCGCCTCGGCGAGCAGGCGGCGGTAATGGTCGGCGGCCGCGCCGGCCTCGCCGTCGGCAAGGGTCTGCTGCGCGTCGGTCAGGGCGAGCCGCAGCTCGGTGGCCAGGCGGGCCGGCCGGCCGGTGGTGAGTTCCTCGTACGAGGTGCCGAGGCGCCCGGCGAGGAAGCGCAGGGCGGTCTCGGAGGGGCGGACCTTGCCCGACTCCAGGGTGGAGATGTAGGCGGACGTGTATGCGGGGTCCGCCAACTGCTTCTGCGTCAAACCCCGTTCGGCGCGCATGCGCTGAACCCTGCGTCCGATGCGGTCCGGTTCGTCCACGAAGTCCCCCTGATTGCTCGAACTCCCCAGTATTCATGGGGAGCGGGCCATTGCGCACTCTCCGCGCGCCACCTAATTTAAGCAACTGGTTCAGCAGACTTAATCCGCCACTTAACTCTCCTTTCCCGGTGAGGACTTCATGGATCCAGTGAGACGTTCCGTCACGGCCGTCGCGGCGGCCTGCGCAGCCGCCGTGCTCCTCGCCACCGGGCCGGCCGGACCCGCCGGCGCGGCCGGCCCACCGGACCGGACGCGGGTGGAGGTGCCGGGGCCGGAACGGGGCGGCGACGCCGGATCGGGCCACGTCGAGGTGCCGGCCGGCGGCCGGGCGAAGGCCGCGGGCCGGCTCTCCGCCGCCGAGCGGGCCGCCGACGGCGACGTCGCCAAGGTGATCGACAACGGGTCCACCGCCGACCGGCTCGACGTCGTCGTCATCGGCGACGGCTACACCGCGGCCGAACTGGCGAAGTTCCACACGGACGCACGGGAGAAATGGGCCGAGGTGACGGCCGTCGAGCCGTACGCCACCTACCGGAACCTCTTCAACGTGTGGACGGTCGACGCGGTCTCCCGCGAGTCGGGCGTCTCGGGCGACCCGGAGCCGGCCACCGTCCGCGACACCGCCCTCGGCTCGTACTTCTGGTGCGAGGAGATCGAGCGCCTGCTCTGCATCGACCAGCCCAAGGTCGACGCGTACGTGGCGAAGGCACCGGCCGCGGACCTCGTCATCGTCCTCGCCAACAGCGCCAAGTACGGCGGAGCGGGCTACAACGAGCCCAGCGAGACCCTGGGCTACGAGGGCATATCCACCGCCTCGGCGGACCACGACAAGTCCGGCCAGGTCGCCATCCACGAGACCGGCCACTCGCTGGGCAAACTCGCCGACGAGTACTTCTACCCGGGCGTACCGGACTACGAGAAGTACACCGGTCCCGAGCCGGCCGACTCCAACTCCACCACCCTGCCCGCCGACCGGCTGGCCGCGCAGCGCGCCAAGTGGTACCGCTGGCTCGGCGAGGAGTCGCCCGACGGCGGCACGGTCGGCGCGTACGAGGGCGGCGGCTACTTCGCCACCGGGCTCTACCGGCCCACCGACGGCTCCCTCATGCGGGTGCTCGGCAAGCCGTTCAACCTGCCCGGTGTCGAAGCGATGATCGGCGGCTTCTACCAGCACGCGCGGATCGTCACCCCGCTCACCCCCACCGACCGCACCCTGCGCGTCCGCCACACCGCGAAGGCGGCCGTGCCCCGGCTGGCCGGCCCGGACGGCCGGCAGCTCGACGTGCGCTGGTACCTCGACGGCAGGGAGCTGGGGCGCTTCGCGGGCCGCACCGAGGTCCGCGTCGCGGAACTGTGGCTGTTCGACCTGCGCACGCACCGGTTGTCGGTCACGGCACAGGACCCGACCCCCTCGGTCCGCGACCCCGAGGTCGCCCGCACCCTGAAGTCCACCGCGCAGTGGAACGTACGGCTCTGACGGCCCCGAACCCCGTGCGAAGGCCGCTGCCGGGACCCCGAACGGTCCCGGCAGCGGCCTCCGCACGCGGTCGTCAGACGCGGCGCCAGCGCGCCATCGCCCAGGAGAACACGCCGAACAGCACGAGCCCCGCGGCGACCACCACGAGCAGCCACGGGCCCGCGGGCGTCTGGGTCAGGGAGCGCAGCGTGTCGTCCATGCCCTTCGCCTCGGCGGGGTCGAAGCGCACCGCCGCATACACGATGAAACCGCCGGCCGCCGCGAAGACGATGCCGCGGGCCACGCCGCCGGCGACGCCGAGGACGTCGACCGCCTTGCGGACCCCCTGGGACACCCCGTCCATCGCGAGGTGCTTGCGGAAGGTGCGCCGCGCCGCCTGGACGGCGATCACGACGCCGGCGACGCCGATCGCCACACCGACCGCGCCCACCCACCAGGGACCGCCCGGCAGCTCCATCGCCTTCGACGTCATGTCCCGCGACTGCTGGTCGCCGGACTCGCCGCCGGAACCGGCCGCGAAGGACAGCACCGAGAACGCGATGACCCCGTAGAAGACGGCCCGCGCGGCCGACGCCAGCCGCTTCGTCGCCTTGCCGCCGTCGGGGCCGGCCGCGCCGAACACCGCCTCCGAGAGCCGCCACAGCATCATGCAGACCAGCCCGGTTCCGACGGCCCACACGAGGAAACCGCCGAACGGCTTCGCCGCGAGTTCCTGCAGCGCGCCTTGGCGGTCAGCCTCCTGACCGCCCTCACCGAACGCGATGCGGACGGCCAGGACGCCGACGAGTACGTACAGCACTCCGCGCGCGATGAGCCCGACCCGGGCCACGACCTGGCGGCCCGTACCGCCCCGGGACGCGGTCCGGACGCCTTCTCTCGCCACTCCATCACCCATGGCTCAGACCTCGCCGCGCCAGGCGCCGGTTTCGACCCCTCGCGTCTCGATGAAGTGCTTGAAGCGCTTCAGATCGCCGGATATCTGCCGCTGGACGAAGCCGAGCTTGTCGGCGGCGTTCTCCGCGAGACCGTCCGGGACCCAGTTCATGTGCAGGTCGATCCGCGTGGTGGTGGCGTCCACCGGCTCGAAGGTGACCAGCCCCGCCTGGCGGGCCTCCCCGTCCACGGTCATCCACGCGATGCGCCGGTCCGGGAGCTGCTCGGTGATCCGGGCATCGAACTCGCGCTCCACGCCGTTCACGTTCGTCACCCAGTGCGTGAGCGCGTCACCGCGCTGCTCGATCCGCTCCACGCCCTCCATGAAGGCGGGGAACTCCTCGAACTGCGTCCACTGGTTGTACGCCGTCCGCAGGGGGACGTTCACCTCGACGTGTTCCTCGACGTGCGACATCGTGAATCCTTCCCTCGTGGTCGGTGCCTCCGCGGCCCCCGACGGGCGGGGCCGCCTGTCGGATGCCTCGACCGCACGGGTACCCGGGCGCGGGTGCTCCATGCGCCCGGGATCCGGGAGGCGGACGGCGCCCTACAGCGGGTCCATGCCGCGGTCGTCCATCCGGCTCTCCTGCTCGCTCTGCTCCTGGAGACGGCGCGCCTTGTCGCGCAGCCGCTGCCGCTCGTCCGCGTCGGTGGACCGCTCGGCGGCCTCGTTCAGCTCCTGCGCCTTGGCCCGCAACTGTGCGGACCGGCCGCGGGACTCGCCTGCATCGCTCATGTTCGCTCCTTGGAACCGTGGGGAGAGCGGGCGGAACCAGAGAACCAGCGCGACCGCCGGCGCGCATCTCGAACGGTCACCGAGCGTGACGCTCCGGGGCGGGATCGGCCGTCAGTGACGTGGTGAGGGTGAACAGGGCTCCGTCCGGGTCACGCAGCGCGACCCATCGCTCCGTGGCGTTGGAGGTGACGTCGGAGACGGTACGGCCGCCCAGCGCCACGGCCGCCTCGACCGCCGGACGGAGCCGCGGCACGCGGAAGTGGACGTGCCATCGGGGCCGCGTGTGCGGGGTGTAGGCCGCCGCCTCGACCGGGCCGCCGTTGAGGCGGGCCACCGGCTCGCCGGCCTGCCGCAGGACCACCTGGTCCTCCTCGTACGAGACCTCGCAGCAGCCGGAGCGGCCGGTGGCCCACTCCAGCACCGCGCCGTAGAACATCGCCGCGTCGAAGGCGTTGCGCGTGCGCAGCTCCAGCCAGGCCGGTGCCGGGCCCCGGCCCACGCGCCAGTCGGAGGACACGGCGCCCTCCCAGATCCCGAAGACCGCGCCCTCCGGGTCGGCGACGAGGGCCGCGCGGCCGCCGGAGTCGAAGGAGACCGGGCCGACCGCGATGGTGCCGGTGCGTTCGCGGATGCGGTCCACGGCCACGTCGGCGTCGTCGACGGCGAAGTACGGGGTCCACGCCACCGCCACCCCCAGGTCGGCCGCGAGCGCGCCGATGCCGGCCACCGGCACCCCGTCCAGCTCGGCGACGGAGAAGGCCGCGCCGAGGCGGGCGTGCCGGTGGGTCCAGCCCGCGACGGCGCCGTAGAAGCGCTGGGAGGTGCCGAGGTCGCGGGCCATCAGGCTCACCCAGCACGGAGCCCCGAAGACCTCCCTCGTAGAAATCTTCACCGCTCGCTCCGTCCCTCGTTCCCCGGACCCATTCTGGTCCTTTTCGGGACGGTCTTCGCGGTCAAGTGCGGATGCGGCCGGTCACCGCCGGTAAGCGGGATGCCTCGGGTCCTGTGGCGCTAGCCTCGGTGCCGGTGCTCCGGGACGCCGGGGCGCGACGTCCGCACGACGTCCGGCACAGGCGCGGAAGGCAGGTATCCCATGGCAGGTCCCCGGATTCCCGTGATCGACCTCGGACCGTGGCGGTCCGGCGCCCCCGAGGAACGGGCCCGAACGGCGGCCCGTGTCGACGAGGCCCTGCGGGCGGCCGGCTTCCTGCTGATCACCGGGCACGGGGTGGACCCGTCGCTGCCCGCACGGATCAGGTCGGCGGCCCGCACGTTCTTCCGGCTGCCGCCCGGATCGAAGGAGCCGTACGCCGTCACCGTCGGCGACCGGGGCTGGCTGGGCCCCGGAGCCGAGGCCAACAGCTACGCGACCCCCGCGTGCGCGCCGGCGTCGACATGGACGGCTCGCTGATGACCCCGGTCCCCGAGGCCGGGCTCGGCGGCCGCCCCTTCCTGCTGCTCGGGGCAGCCGACACGGTGCCCGGCGGGGACGCGAGCTGGGACCGGGACTGGCCCCGGTTCGACGGCTGGAAGCGCTGGATCACCTTCGCGGGCTCGGGCCACTTCACCTTCACCGACTTCCCGGCCATCGGCGACCAGCTGGGCCTGCCCGACCCGCAGACCCCGCTCCCGGGCGCCCGCTCCGTCGAGCTGACCCGCCGCTACGTCGGCGCCTTCCTCGACCGGCACCTGCTCGGCCGGCCGCGGCCGGTCCTGGACGGACCGGCCGCGGACGCCCCCGAGGTCCGCTTCCACACCCCCTGAGCAGCCGCTCAGACCACCGTCACCGGGTGGCGCACGACCGCGTCGAACAGGTAGCCCTGCGTGTTGTGGGCCGCCGTCGCGGGCTGCGTCCGCCCGGTGGCGTCCGTCGCCCGCGCCAGCAGCGCGGCCGGACCCGTGGCCCGCGGGGTCCACGGCAGAGACCAGCGCACCCAGCCGCCCCGGCGCGGCGCGTCGTGCAGCCTGGCCCGCTGCCAGCGCGCGCCCCCGTCGGTGCTGACCTCCACCCGGTGCACCGGCGCCGCGCCCGACCAGGAACGGCCGGTCAGCAGCCGCGTACGGTGCACGGGGAGCGTCGCCCCCGCCTCCAGCTCGAAGGCGCTCTTGAGGGTCTGCCGGGTCAGCGGGGCACTGCCCTGCGGAGGCTGACCGGGCCCGAACAAGCGGTACAGGTCCGTGTTCCACGGCGTGTACAGCGGCTCGGAGCTCACCTCGATGTCCCCGACCCACTTGACCGAGGAGATCCCGATCCAGCCCGGAACGACCACCCGGACCGGACCGCCGTGGTCGGGCGGCAGCGGCTCGCCGTTCATCTCGTACGCCAGGATCACGTCGTCCAGGGCCTTCGACACCGGCAGCGGACGGCGCACCCGCCCCAGGTTCACCCCGTTCGTGACCACCTCGTCGTCCAGCCCTCGCGGCAGCACGTCGACGGCCGCGCGGGTCACGCCCGCCCGCCGCAGCACGTCCGAGAGCCGCGCGCCGCGCCAGCGGGCCACGCCGATCGCGCCGAGGTTCCAGGCCGTGCCCGTCACCTGCTGGCCCTGCTGCGTGGCGTAGAAGCTCCGCCCGTTGCCCGCGCACTCCACGAACAGCGTCCGCTCGACCGCCGGCAGGGACCGCAGCCGGTCGTACGAGAACTCCACCGGGCCGCCGGCCAGCGCGTCGCCCCACACGCTCACCGCCAGCCGGACGCCTCGATCCGCGGGGTCGAGGTGTGGTTCCGTACGAAGAACCGGTCGACGGGAGTCAGCGGCCCGGTACCGCGCAGGGAGGCGAAGTTCGTCTCCGCGTTGGTTCCCCGGACGGTGAACAGTTCCGGCGGCAGCGGCTTCACGATGCCGGGCGGCGCGGCCGCGGTGGCGGAGCCGGCCGCAAGACCGGGGGCCGCGGCCGCCCCCTCCGCGGCGGCTTCGGCGCTGCCGCCCGCACCCAGGCCCAGGGAGCCCGCGGCGGCTCCCGCCGCGAACAGCCTGAGCAGGTCGCGGCGGCCCACCCCGGCGGAGCGGGCGCGGCCGCGCGCCCACTGCCGCAGGCGCGCACGGTCGTACCGGCTCTCGTCCGACAGGTCGAGGGGCATGGCGGAACACTCCTTGGTCGCGATTCCCGACGAACCGTAGAAGCCCACCCCCACCTGCGGGAACCTTCTCGCCGCGATGGCCACGAACCTGCAACACGGCCGCAATGCCGGACCCGATTACCGCTGCGCACCGGCGTTCGGCAGGATGGGCCGCATGACCGAGATCCTGACCCCCCGCCTCATCCTCCGCCGCTGGCACGACGACGACCTCATCCCCCTTTCCGAGATCAACGGGGACGCGGAGGTGATGCGGTGGATCGGCGACGGTTCGGTCCGCGACCTGGACGAGACCGCCGAGGACCTGGAGCGCATGGAGGAGGACTGGGACGAGGAGGGCTTCGGGCTGTTCGCCGTGGAACTGCTCGGCTCCGGCGAGCTGATCGGCGTCGTCGGCCTCTCGGTGCCCGAGTACCTGCCCGAGGTCATGCCCGCCGTCGAGATCACCTGGCGCCTCGGCCGCCAGTACTGGGGCCAGGGCTACGCCTCCGAGGCCGCCCACGCCACCCTGGAGTTCGCCCTCCAGGACCGCGGCCTGGACCGGGTCGTGGCGATCAACCGGGCCGGCAACGACGAGTCCGAGAACGTCATCCGCAAGCTCGGCATGGTGGCCGAGCGCGACACCACCCACCCGGCGTACGGGCACATGCTGCAGGTCCACGGGATCGACCTCACCGAGTACGAGGCCTGAGCCCACGCGCCGGCCGGCGCCCGGCAGGACGGCCGGCCGCACGCATCGGCCGATCGGATGACCCCGGGGTCCTCCGGTCCGCCCCCGGGCTCCGGCCGCCGGGCGGACCGGACGGGGCCCGCCGCGGGACCACCATGGACGGGGGAGAGGAAGGGCGCAGGCGGCCCCTCCCGCCCCGGAGCCGACCCCAACGCCCCGGACTCCCGCGCCGACAGCCCGTGGCTGGTCACCGGGGTCACCGGCAGCGTCCGCATGATGCGCCTGCTGCTGCCGGCCGGCCCCGACCTGAAGCAGCCCAACCGGCTCGGCTGGACCGCCCTGCTGGAGGCCGTGATCCTCGGCGACGGCGGCCCGCGCCACGAGGAGGTCGTCGCGCTGCTGCTCGCGGCGGGCGCCGACCCCGCACGGGGCGACCACGACGGGACCACCCCGTACGAGCACGCCGTGCGCCGCGGCTTCGACGGCATGGCACGCCTGGTGCGGGCCGCGGAGGAGGAGCGGGGGACCGGCCGGTGAACCCCCGCGCACGAGGCTCCCGTACGGCACTCGCGGCGCTCACCGCCGCCCTGCTGCTGGGTGCCTGCGCCGGACCGGGGGAAGCCGCCCCCGGCTCCTCCGCCCCGGCGCCGTCCGCGTCCGCCCCGCTGCCGGCCGCCGCGGCGACGCCCCGGGGCACGCTCCTGACCGCCGACTTCGGCGCCGTCACCTTCGTCGACCCGGTGCGCGGCGCCGTGGCCTCCGTGCCCGTCGGCAGGGCCCCGTACGGGCTGGCCGCCGGCGCCGACGGCCGCGCCTGGGTGGCCACGGCCGAGGGCGTCGCCGTCGTCGACACCCGCACCCGCGAGCGGTCGGCCCGCATCCCCTACCGCACGGACACCGGCCCGGCCGCCGACGGCGAGTACCGCGGCGGGGGCATGGGCATCGCGCTCTCGCCCGACGGCGCGCGCGGCTAGGACGGCCCGCACGAGGACGTGGCCGTCTCCCGGGACGGCCGTACCGCCTACGTCACCGGCGGGTTCACCCGCGACGGGTACTGGAACGGCATCACGGTCGTCGACCTGGACTCGGGCGCCACCCGCCGGCTGGCCGCGGGGAACCGGCCGCTGGGCGTCGCCGTGCTGTGAGCCTGTGAGCCTGTGAGCCGGCCCGGGGCGCGGGGCCGGGGCGGGGCCGCACCGGGACACGGGGCCGCACCGGGACGCGGGGGCGCACCGCAGGACGGGCCCCGGTCAGGCCGGGCCCGTTCCCGGGGCCTGGGCCCCGCCGCCCGCCCTGACCGCGGCGAGGGCGGCCGCGTGCAGGCCGGCCGGGTCGCCGTGGTGGGGGAGGGGGCTGCCGGTCAGCGTGTACCACTCGTCGGCGTCGGTGTACTGGATGTCGAACCGGACCAGGCCCCCGTCCTGTTCCGTCGTGCGCAGGGTGAGCGGGCCGGTGATGACGCCCACCTCGTCCGTCATCGCGCCCCCGGGACCGGCCTTCGCCTCGTCCTGCCACCGGTGGGGCGCGGGCGTCGCGCCGCTCATGAGGCGCAGGTGTCCAGCATCGTGGTGAGCATCTTCTTCTCCGGTTCGGTGACGGTCAGTTCGTAAGCGGACTTCACGGTGGTCCAGGCCCGGCCGTACTGGCACCAGCTCGCCTTCTCCGGCGGCTGCCACAGGTCCGGGCTCTGGTCGCCCTTCGACCGGTTGGAGGCCGCCGTCACGGCCAGCAGCTGGGGGTGGCTCAGGTCGTTGGCGAAGGCCTTGCGCCGGGCAGCGTCCCAGCCGGCGGCGCCCGAGCGCCACCCCTCGGCCAGCGGCACCATGTGGTCGATGTCCACCTTCCCGGCGTCGGTGACGACCACCGCGTCGTACAGGCTCTTCCACGTGCCGGACACGGCCTTGCACTCGCCGTCCTGCCTGACGTCGGCGCCGTCGCGCCTGAGGACGGTCTCGCGGGTGTCGCACTTGTTCCCCTGCTGGGTCCAGTGCGTGAACTTGTCCCGGCTGTACCCCGCCATCGTGCCCACCGGTGCGACCTTCAGCGCGGCCAGTCGGGTACGGGCCACGGCCACGGTGACCAGGCCCGGCAGGACATCGCCGCCCACCGGTTCGCCGCCGCCGCCCGGCTTGCCGGGGTCCGCCGGTTTGCCCCCGTCCGCCGAAGAGGACGCCGACGTCCGCCCCGCGGAGGGCGGCTTCCCGTCGGGGCCCGTCCCCACCGGACCGGAACACCCCGCCATGGCCAGCAGCAGCCCCGCGGCCAGCACCGCCCCTGGCACGCGTATCTGACGAACCATGACCCCACCCCAAACCCGACTCCGCGTCAATGTCCCCGGGAGCCTACCCAGAACCGGACATTCAATCGGGCCGCGACCCTCCGGAGGGTGTTGTCAGTGGCTCTCGCTAGTCTCCCGGCATACCGCAGCTCAGGGGGGTCCCACTCCCCTGGACGAAGCTGCGCGGAACCGGGCGGGACACGCGGGAGAGGTGCGGACGGATGGCATGGCTGGCAGCGGGCGAGGGGTACGAAATCGCCCTGGTGGAGGGGCGGGTGGCGGCGCGGTCGACCGGCGGCCGCACGAGCGGGAGGCAGCTGAAGACGCTGCCCAAGGCCTTGAAGGACCATCCCGAGGTGGACCGGCTGCGCCGGCTCGCCGAATGGCTCGACCGGCACGAGGCGTCCTGTGTCGCCCAGGTCGACGCCTGGATGGTGTCCTCGCTGCCGGTGCCGACCGCGCTGATAGCCCGGGTCTGGCCCGACGAGGCCTGGCAGCGCGCCCTGCGCGACCTGGCCGTCGTCGGCGAGGACCCGCAGGAGGCGGGCTTCCTGCGCGACGCCACCGCCGCCGGTGAGCTGAAGGTGGTCAACCTCGACGGCGAGACGGTCCGCCTCTCCCCGCGCACGGTGACCCTGCCGCACCCGGTGCTGCTGCCCGATCTGGAAGACGTACGGGAGTTCGCGGCCGAACTGGGCATCGAGCAGCGGGTCGAGCAGATCCACCGCGCCACCTGGCACAAGCCCGAGGGACTCGCGGAGACCGCGACCGAGGTCCGCGACTACGCGGGCGGCGTCTTCGCCACCCGCTTCGGCCTCGCGGCCCGGGCCACGGGCCTCGGCTACCGGGTCTCCGGCGGATACGCGACCTGCAAGGTCCGTGACGCGGGCCGGGGCCGCGCCGTCGAGGCGGCCGTGTGGATCGGCGAGCCGTACTACGAGGACGAGACGAGTACCGGCGGCCTGAACTGGCACGACGAGGACGGCCGGGCCGTGCGCCTGGCGGAGGTCGGACCGGTCGCCTGGTCCGAGGGCATGAGGATGGCCGCGGCGCTGTACGCCGGGCGCAAGATCGAGAAGGGCGGGGACGCGTGAACGACCACCAGACGCACACGGACGGGACGGACACCGGAGCGGGCGCGGCCGGTGCCACCGGGCCGGCGGGCGGCATCGCCGCCACCGGGTCCGCGGGCGGCGAGGACGCCGCACTGCTGCTCGCGGCGGGCGCCGTGCTGCCGCCCGGCACCAGCGGCGGCGGGCCCGCCGCCGTCGAGCTGACCGCGCGCTCCTACCGGCACCCCGCCCTCGGCGACGACCGCGTCGTCGTCCGGCTCGCCGCCGCCGAACTCGGCGCCGCCGAGGACCTCGCTGCGGGGTTCCTGGGACTCGTACGCGACGGCGGCGAGCCGCCCGTCGTCGGCCTCGGCCGCCGCCAGGCCCTCGGCTTCCCCGAGTGGGTCCTCGTGCACCACCCCGAGGACGGGCACCACGCCCTCGCCGTCGTCCCCGAACTGGACCGCCTCGCCCGCCAGGCGAAGACCAAGCCCAAAGCCGCCCTCGACGCCTGCCACGAACTCGCCGGCCGGCTCGCCGCGTCCGTCCCGCACTTCCTCCCCGTCTTCTACGAACAGGCCGCCCGCACCTTCCTCGCCGTCGAGAACGCCACCTACGCCTCCCAGCTGTTCGGCCGCGCCCGCACCGCCGAGGCCCAGCACGGCCTCGACGTCGACGAGGACCGCCTCGACGCCGTCTTCCTCGAGTTCGCCCTCGCCGGCGCCCTGCCGGTGAAGGTGCTCACCGGCTACGGCAAGGACGTGGCCACCCGCGTCACCCCCGCCGAAGCCCACGCACGCTTCCGCCGCCTGTGCGTGCGCCGGACCGCCGGCGGGCTGCCGCCCTCCGCCCAGGCCGCCACCGAACTGCGCCGCCTGGCCCGCGCCGCCGGCCTGACGGGCACCGAGCCCGAACAGGACTACCTCGCCGAACTGCTGCCCCTGCCCGCCACCCTGCGCGCCGCGACCGGCTGGTGGAAGGCCCACCGGACGGCCCTCGTCGCGCTGGCCCGGCGCGTTCCCGCCGTACGCGGCACCCTCCTCGGACTGACACCGCCCGGCGGCGGCGACAGCACCGAGCTCACCGCCCTGTGGCTCGGCGTCCTGGAGGAGTCCGGCGCCACCGCCGGCCTGATCTCCGAGGACCTTCCCGCCGACCAGCGCTGCGCCGACGGCGCCGCCGGCTGGCTGGAGCGCTTCCACGCCGCCCGCCACGCCGGCTGGGGCCTCCACCCCACGCTCCCGGCCCTGCTCGGCCTCGTCGAGCGGTGCGCCCCGGCACTGCGCACCGAACTCGCCCGCCCCGGCCGCGAGGCCGGACTGCGCATAGGGGTCCAGGACGCCGACCTGCTCGACCTCCTGCTCACCCTCGGCCTCCCCGTCGCCGACCCGGACGAAAGCGACCGGCGACGCCGCCACGACCAGCTGGGCCTCCGCGACTGGGCCCGCGCCGACCAGCGCCGCGACCTGCTCGCCATCGCCGCCGACGCACGCTTCCACCCGGCGTTCGACCGGGCGCTGAACGCCCTCGGAGACGCCACCAGCGGCGCCGACATCATCCAGGCCGTCGCCGCCTCGCCCGGCGGCCGCCCGCTGCTCACCCGATGGGTGCGCACCGTCGCCGCGGACTCCACCGCCGCCGGCCTGCCGGGAGTCCCCGACGCCATCCAGCGTCTGACCTGGCTGCCCGCCGAAGGCCTCGCACTGGCCCCCGCGGAAGTCGCCGCGGCCGCCGCCACCGACCTCGCCGAGACCCTCGCCCGCACCCTGCGCGGCGGCCTCTTCGAGGAACTGGAGTGGGCCCCGTGGGAGAGCGCCGTCGCCGAACTCTCCTCGGACCGGCGCTCGTCCGACCTCACCGTGGTCGAGGCCTGGCCCCACCTGATCGTCGCCAACCAGACGCAGGTCCGGGTCATCGACGCCGACTCCACCGTCCTCACCCACGACCTGCGCGTGCCCGCGGGCTCCGGGCACCGCCTCGGCTTCCACTACGTCGACGGCGAACTGCTCGTCTTCTGGTCCTCCTGGGGCGCCGGCCAGACCCAGGGCTACTGGCACACCTCGCCCGGCACCGTCATCACCCTGGAGACCGACCGGAACCACTGGTCCCTGCGGTCCGACCACATCAGCCTGCCCCTGCCGGGCGGCGGCCGCGCCACCGGAGCGGGCGTCCTGCACGCCGGCGACACCCGGCTGCCCGAGGAGAAGCCGCTGCTCGGCGACGGCACCTCGTACTGGGTGTGGCGCTCCCGCGACCAGCACCACGACGGCGGCTGGACCGAGTACGACCCCGCCGGCCCCGCCTACGGCCGGAGCTCCCTGCCCGCCTTCCTCACCGACGCGCTGCACGGCCACCCGGACACCGCCACCCTGCCCGGGCACGGCTCCTGGCTGCGCCCCGCGCCCGAGGTCGCCGGCTCGGTGCTCGGCGCCCCGGCCGGAGGACTGCTCGGCTGGCGCGCGGTACGCCTCCAGGGCGGTGGCTGGCACGGGAGCGACACCGGCGGCCGCTCCGTCACCGTCCCCGAGGGCCACGACGCGCCCGTGGCCGCGGTCACCTTCCCCGGCGACGACCGGCCGCGCGCCCTGTCCCACCACTGGCGCGAGCTCAGCCTCACCGACCCCGACGGCGTGGTCACCGCCACCTCGCGCGGGGACCACGGGCACGCCGCCTTCGCGACCGGCAGCGTCGAACTCCCGCCGCTGTCCCACTGGTACGCACTGCGCCCGCGCGACCCCGAGGGTTCGGCCGCCCTGCGCGCGGCCGACCGGGAGACCGTCGCCGCCCTCCTCAAGGCGGCCGCCGCGGCCGAGCTGGTCACCGACCTGCCCGGCCTGGTGAACGCGGCCCTGCCGCAGGTCACCGCGCCCAAGCTGATCGGCGGCATCGTCGAGGTGCTCCGGTTCACCCTCACCCAGCAGAAGGCCCTCGACGCCGTCGCCGCCCGGCTCCACGCGGACGGCGAAGCCACCGGGGACGCCGCCCGCGGCCCCGCCGACCAGCTGATCGGCGAGGCGGTGAGCGGGCTCGTCGGCCGCGGCTACCAGCACTGGGGCAAGGACAACGACTCCGCGCACCGGGTGCTGCGCGAACTCGCCGCCGCCGTCGCGCGGACCGACGACGCCGCGGTCCCCGGCCGGCTCCACTTCGACGCCCCCGCGCTGCCGCAGTCCGGGCTCGCGTGGACCGGGTTGCTGGACCAGCCCGCCGCCGTCGCCTACCGCGCCGTCGCGCCCGGCGCCGGCGACGAGCAGCGGGCGGCCCTCACCGCGCTGCTCGCCGCCGTCGACGCACTCGGCCTGGACTCGGCCGAAGGCTCCGCGGGCCGGTGGCGCCGCGTCCTGCTGCACCTGGACCGCCGCCACCTGGAAACCCCCGACGGCATCGGCCGCAACCTCTACCTGCGCAACGTCCTCACCCTGGGCGGCGGCGCCGCGCTCGCCCTGACCGAGCACTCCGAGTCCGTCCCCGACGGGCACGAGTTCGGCGCCCTGTTCCACGACCCGACCGGTCGGTTCGAGGTGCCCGGCCCCTACACCGCGCGCGGGGACGCCCCGCTCGGCGACCGGCAGCGCGGCCCCGGCTGGTTGTCCGCGTTCCTCGCCGCGGCCGCCGCGCACGGCCCGGCGCCCTTCCGGCCCGAAGCCGCGGAGGAGTTCAGCCGCCTCACCGGAGCCTCCGGCGCGCTCGCGCGGCTCGTGGTGGCGGGCATGCCGCACCTCGACGGCTGGGAGCGCAACTTCCTGCCCACGGAGCTGCGTACGGCCCTCGGGCTCAAGGCAGCCGACGCCGCGGCCGCCCGCGACGAGCTCAGGAACCTCGACCTCGACCTGCGGCGGGCCGTGGTCGCCGCCCTGCTGCCCGCCGATCCGGCCCGGCTGTGGAGCGAGGGCCCGGACGCGGCCGCCGCCGCGGAGGTGTGGAACGCGCGCGTGGGCCGGCGCACGCCCGTACCGGACTGGCTGGCCACCGAGGCCGCGCGCGCCGTGTCCGGCGGGTGGCCCGCACACCGTGCGCTGCCCGCCCTGCTCGACCCCGCTTCCTCGCGGGAGCTGAGCGTCGACGTCGCGTGGACCGTGCGGGGCGACCACGTGGAGCCCCGCGAGCCGGCCACCGACCCGTTCACCTCCGCGGTCCTGTTCGCAACCGTGGCCATGGCGGCCTGGCTCGCGCACCGGCTGCCCGCGGGCGATCCCGTACGGGCCGTGCTGCCGCCCGTGCTGACCGCCGTACGGCAGCGGCTCGCCGCGCCCGACCTGCTGCTCAGCTTCTGGACCTACACCAGCCTCGCCGACTTCCGGTCGGCGGCGGGCACCCCGACCGAGACCGCCGCAGACCACGAGCGCTACGGCGCGGTCCTGCTGCCCACCGCCGACGGGCGGCCCAAGCCCGCGCTGCGGACGTCCCTGCTGGACTCCACGGGGTCCGACCCGTACCTGCCGATGCTGCGCGACACCGACCAGCACCCCTCGGGCGTCGAGGTGGCGCTGCGGGCCGTGCACGACCCGCGCTTCGCCGCGCTGCTCGCCGACCCGGGAACCCCGGCGGCGGGGACCACCGACGCGGACGGCACGTGGTGGCCGCAGGACCCGAGCCGCTCGGTGCCGGAGGTGGTGGCGGAGGTCTCCGCCGCCCACGGCCTCGGTGCCGACGCGGCCGCCCTGTACCTGGCGCTGCTGGCCATGCCCGACCCCACCGACCGCAACACGGCGCGCTGGACGGGCTGGAAGCCGGCCCGCCTCAAGGCGGCCCGCGCCGAACTGGCCGCCACCGACCTGGTGGTGACGGCCAACCGCAGCCGGGCCGGGCGCACGCTGTTCCTGCCGGGCGGGTGGAGCGAGCAGTCCTCACCGGTCCTGCCGCTGGAGCAGTGGAAGCTCCCGCTGTACGGGCTGGCGCCGGGCGGCAGGCCGGCCCTGGGCGCCCTGGTACCCGGCGAACCGGCCGCGGAACTGTACCGGCGGGCCTGGGCACGGGTCCGGGAGGGCGACGGCCCGCGCTTCGAACAGCTCCAGGTCAAGCGCACCCGCAGGCGCCGCGGCTGACGGCGCCGCGGCTGAGGGAGCGGGGCTGAGGGAGCCGCGGCGCCGTGGCCCCCGCCCGACGGGGCCACGGCTCCCGGCGCGCGGGGTTGCCGGGTTGCCGGCCGGCTTCCGCTGGACCGGGTTGTGGGCCGGCTCCCGCCCCGCTCCTGCTGGACCGGCCGGCCCGCACCCGTCTTCGTCGCGCCCGCGGTTCCCCGTCCCACTGCCGACCCGGCACCACCCCCGCCCCACCCCCGCCCACCGCCGTCCCCGCCCGACACCGTCCCGCCCACGCCCGGCACCACCCCACCGGAGGACCACCCCGATGACCCTCACCGAACAGCCCGCCCCCGAGGCCCCCGCCCGCCAGGTACGTCCGGCGGAGGAGCGGTACGCCGCCGAGCTCGCCTTCCTCGCCGCCCAGGACCCCGGCCCCCGCCCGCCCGGCTGGGCCCTGACCCCGCGCGCCGTCGTCACCTTCGTCTGCGGCAGCGACGGCGCCGAACTCGCCCTGCCCGAACGCCGCGACGGGCTGCCCGCGCGCATGGCCGTCGCCCCCAAGTTCGTCGGCGAACGCTCCCTCGTGGAGCGCTGCGTGGTCACCCTCGCCGGTGAGCGCGGCCTGCTGCTCACCGGCGAGCCCGGCACCGCCAAGTCGATGCTGTCCGAACTGCTGGCCGCCGCCGTCAGCGGTACCAGCGCCCTCACCGTCCAGGGGACGGCCGGCACCACCGAGGACGCCTTCCGCTACGGATGGAACTACGCGCTGCTGCTCGCCCAGGGCCCCACCGCACAGGCCCTCGTCGACTCCCCGGTGCTCTCCGGGATGCGGACCGGGCGGGTGGTCCGGGTCGAGGAGATCACCCGCTGCCTGCCCGAGGTACAGGACGCGCTGGTGTCGATCCTGTCCGACCGCCGGGTCAGCGTCCCCGAACTGACCGCAACCGAGGACGCGGTGGTCTCCGCCGCCCCGGGCTTCACCGTCATCGCCACCGCCAACCTCCGCGACCGCGGTGTCTCCGAGATGTCCGCCGCCCTCAAGCGCCGCTTCAACTTCGAGACCGTCGCCCCGATCGCGGACGCGGACGCGGAGGCCACGCTGATCCGCCGCCAAGCGGTCGCCGCCGTCCAGCGGGCGGGCGCCGCGTTCGGCGTCGACGACGCCGTCCTCGACGCGCTCGTCACGGTCTTCCGGGACCTCCGGTCGGGGCGTTGTGCCGAGGGCTGGGACGTGGAGCGCCCCGGTACGGTCATGTCCACCGCGGAGGCCGTGCAGGTGGCCGCGTCGCTCGGGGTCGCCGCCGCGTACCTTCCGGGCGGGGACGTGCTGGACCTGCTGCCGGGTCATCTGCTGGGCGTCGTACGCAAGGACGACCCGGCCGACCACGCGCGGCTGCTGGGGTACTGGGACGGCCCGGTGCGCCGCCGGGCCGAAGACGGTTCGGCCATGTGGCGCCGCCTGTGGGACCTGCGCGGGAGCCTGTGATGGCGCGTACCGACCCGCGTGACGCGGTCGCCGCGCTGGCGGCGTCCCGCGCGCCGTACCTGCTGGGAGTGCGCCACCACAGCCCCGCGCTGGCCGCGGTGGTCCCGGACCTGTTGGACGCCTCGGGTGCGGACGTGGTCTGCGTGGAGCTGCCGACGGAGTTCCAGCCCTGGCTGGAGCACTTGGCCGACGCCGAGACGGTGGCCCCGGTCGCCCTGGCGGGCAGGGGGGAGGACGGCCGCCTGGCGTTCTACCCGTTCGCGGACTTCTCCCCCGAACTGGCCGCCATCCGCTGGGCGCGCGCCCGCGGTGCGGCCGTGCTGTGCTGCGACCTCCCGCTGTCGTCCCGGGCCTGGGCCGGTACCCCGGCGGACGCCGGGCCGGACCGGCCCGGGGCTCCGGCGCCCGCCCTCGACGGGGCCCAGGAGTCCGCACCGGCTCCCGACGCGGAGCGGGACCCCCTGGCTCCGGGGCACGCCGTCCGCGACCGGGGTCCGGGGCGCTCGTACGCGGACGGACTCACCGCCGCCGGGACCGGCCGTACCGGCGAGGACATGTGGGACCGCGCCGTCGAGGTGCTCGCCCCGGGATGCTCCCCGGAGGCCGTACGGCGGGCCGCGCTCGGCGTCGGCTGGGCCCTGCGCGAGGACGCGGCCGTCCCGGCCACGGACCTGGCCCGTGAGGCCCACATGCGCGGGGTGATCGCCACGGCGGCGACCGGTGGCCGCACGGTGGCCGCCGTGATCGGCGCCTTCCACGCCCCGGCCCTCCTGTCCCCATCGTCGAGCGCCCCCGCGCCCCGGGGCGCCGCCTCCGCCGCAGGCCCCGACCCGGCCCCGGTGGCGCCCACCGGCTCCGCGCGCTTCGCGCCCTCCGGAACCGCTTCTGCCGGGGGCACCGACTTCGCTGGTACCGGCTCCGCCGCCCGCGCCGGCGGCGTCCCCGGGCCGGGGTCGTCCGCGGCAGCCACCGGCTCCGCTTCCGCCGCGGGCGCCGGCTCCGCGCCCGTACCGGGCATCCGCGTCGGGCGCGGGGGTGCGGGGGCGGTCGCCGAGTCCGGGGGTGGCGCCGTCACCTCGCTCGTTCCGTACTCCTTCGACCTGCTCGACTCCCGCTCCGGATACCCCGCCGGCATCCGCGACCCCCTATGGCAACAGGCCGTCCTGCACGCCGCCGGCGACCCCGTACGCGTCCGGGAGGCGGCCTCCGTCGCCGTCACCCGGCTCTGCCGCGAGCTGCGCCGCGCCGGGCACACCGCCGGGACCGGCGAGGCCGCCGAAGCGCTGCGGCTCGCCTGTGACCTCGCCGTCCTGCGCGGACTCCCGGCACCCGGCCGCGGCGAGCTCATCGAGGCCGTCACCACCGTCCTCGGCCAGGGCGAGCCCCTCGGCCGCGGCCGGGCGCTGGCCCGGGCCCTCGAGGCGGTGCTCGTCGGCACCTCCCGCGGACGGATCACCCCGCACGCGCCCCGCTCCGGCCTCGGCCCCTCGGTCGAGGCCGAGCTGGCCGAGCTGCGGCTCCCGGGCCCCGACGACCCCGCCTCCCGCGAGCTCCGCCTCGACCCGCTCCGCTCACCCCTCGACGGCCGCCGCGAGGTGCTGCTGCAACGCCTCGTCGTCTGCGGCGCCTCGTACGGGGAACCGGTCGCCGTCGCGGCCACCGGCGACGGTTCCGCCCTCGGAACCAAGTGGCGCCTGGCCTGGACCCCGTCCGTCCCGGCGCGCCTGGACCTCGCCGGGGTACGCGGCGTCACCGCCGCCCAAGCGGCCGCCGGGACCCTGCGGGACACCGCCCGCCGCGCCGCCGCCGACGGTGGCCCGACCCCGGCGGGGATCCTCGCCGGGCTTGCCGCCGCCGCGCGTTGCGACCTGCCCGAGCTGGTCGGCGTACGGCTCCACGAGGCGGCCTCCGTCCTGCCGCAGACCGCCACGCTGCCCGAACTCCTCGACGCCCTCGACCTCCTGGAGGCCCTGCACCGCGGCCACCTGCCCGGTACCGGCGCGGAGACCCCCGCCACCGCCGCCGCGCTCACCGGCGACCTGCTCGAAGCCGCCGTACGCTCCCTGCCCGGCCTCGCCGGCAGCGACGACCCCGCCGACGCGGCCGCCCTGGTCGCACTGGCCGACCGGGCCGCCGCGCTCCACCTCGGCCTGCGCACCGACGCCGCCCTCGCGGACCTGGCCCGGGACGCGTCGCCGCTGATGCAGGGCGCCGCCCTCGCCGTACGGGTCCTCCTCGACCTCGACCCGGCCGCGGACCTCGGCGACCGGGCCGCCGGATGGATCGACGGCGCGGCCGGCCCCGACAGCCGGCGCGCCCTGACCCGCCGGCTGGGCGGGCTCCTCACCGCCGCCGGACCGCTGCTCCAGGCCTCCCCGGCCGCGCTCGGCCCGCTCCTCGACCGGGTGGAACACCTCGCCGGCCCCGCCTTCCTGGACCGCCTCCCCGCCCTGCGAGGCGGCTTCGACGCGCTCTCGCCCGCCGCCCGGGACCGGCTGCTGGCCACCGTCACCGAACGCCTCGGCGACCGCGTCGACCTCGCGCTCGACGCCCCGCCCGCCCTCCTCGCCCTGTGGGCCGCCGCCGACGCCGCCGGCCTCGCCGCGCTGAAGACACTCCCGCCGCGCGGGCCCGCCGATCAAGCCCGCGCCGGCGTTCCCGAACCCGCCCCGGCCCCCGAACCGTCGACTCCCGGCGCCCCGGCCCCCGAACCGTCGACCCCTCAGGCCCCGCACGGCGCCGGACCGGCCGGGTCCCGCGTACCCGGCGCGTCCGACGCCCGGCGGATCGCCCCCGCCGACCGCTGGCGCCTGCTCCTCGGCCGCGAGCGCGACCGGCTCCCCCCGGGGGCCCGCCGCTACGCCCACGCGCTCGACGAGCTGTACGGCGCCGGACGCGGCGAGGGCGCCGCCGACCTCGACGGCGGCAGCGGCGCGGGTCCGGGCGGCGGCCGTGAGGCGTCCTTCCCCACCGCCCGGGAATGGTCGGGCGAACTGGAATCGCTCTTCGGCGCCGACGTACGCGAGGAGGTGCTCGCGCGGGCGGCCGAGACGGGCCGCACCGACGTACTCGCCCAACTGGACCCGGCGAGCGTACGGCCCTCGGTGGAACTGCTGAGCTCCGTACTGTCCCTCGCCGGCGGCATGCCGGAGGCCCAACTCGCCCGGCTGCGCCCCCTCGTCCGGCGGCTCGTCGACGAACTCGCCAGGGAGCTCGCCACCCGGCTGCGCCCGGCGCTGTCCGGACTCTCCACCCCGCGGCCCACCCGGCGTCCCGGCGGCCGCCTCGACCTCGCCCGCACCCTGCGCGCCAACCTCGCGCACACCCGCAGGCGCCCGGACGGCAGCGTGGTCGTCGTCCCCGAACACCCGGTCTTCGCCACCCGCGCGGGCCGGGAGGCCGACTGGCGGCTGATCCTCGTCGTCGACGTCTCCGGTTCCATGGAGGCCTCGGTCGTCTGGTCCGCCCTCACCGCGGCCGTACTCGGCGGCGTGCCGACCCTGTCCACGCACTTCCTTGCCTTCTCCACCCGGGTCGTGGACCTCACCGACCGGGTCGAGGACCCGCTGTCGCTGCTGCTGGAGGTCCGCGTCGGCGGCGGTACGCACATCGCCGCCGGACTGGCCCACGCCCGCTCCCTGATCACCGTCCCGAGCCGCACCCTCGTCGTCGTGGTCAGCGACTTCGAGGAGGGGGCCCCGATGGGCGGCCTCCTCGGCGAGGTCCGGGCCCTCGCCGCCTCCGGAGCCCACCTGCTGGGCTGCGCGGCGCTCGACGACGCGGGCACGCCCCGGTACTCGGTCGCGGTGGCGGGCCAACTCGTCGCGGCGGGGATGCCCGTGGCCGCCCTCAGCCCCCTCGCCCTCGCCCGCTGGGTGGGCGAACGACTCCGTGGAGAACCCCGTTGAGCAGCGCTGACACCCCCCTGCCGGCCGTCGCCCCCGAAGTGCTGGCCGAGGCGGTCGAGAACCTCACGGCCCGGCTGCGCAAGAAGCTGGACGCCGCCACCGCGAGCTGCGGCGCCGCTGCCGTCCGCGCGCCGGACGGCAGCGTCGGCATCCGGTTCGGGGAGGACGCCGTCGTCACCCTGCGCCCCGGGGCCGAGGGGACGCTCACGCGCGCCGAACAGGCCGTGTGCTCCTGCCTGCTGGCGCCCCGCTGCCTCCACCGGGCTGCCGCCCTGGGCGCGGCCCCGCTCGCCGACGCCCCGCCCGCCGTGACCCTGCTCGCCGACGCCCCGCCCGCCGTGACCCTGCCCGCCGACGCCCCGCTTCGGGCGCCCGGGGCCCCCGCCGGGGAGCCGGCGCCGACGTCAGGGCCCGGCGCCGCGGCGCCCCGGGCCCTGACCGGCGCCCAGACCGCGGCCGCCGGCGCGCTCTGGGCGGCCGCCGCCGAGGCCCTGGCCGCAGGGGCCACCGCCGGCGGCGCCGTGGTGCAGGCCGAACTCCTCCGCGCCGCGCACACGGCCCGCCTCGCCGCACTGCCGCGCGCCGAGGCGGCCGCCCTGCGGGTCGTACGGGGCCTGCGCGCCGCCCGCGAGCGGCAGGCCGCCGGGCGGCTCGGCGACCTGACGGAGGCCTTCCGGGAGCTCCTGTACACCACGGCCCTGCTGGCCTCCGGATCGACCGACCCGGCGCTGACCGGCATGTCCCGCCGCGCCTACGCGCCGGGCGGCAGCCTCCGGGTGTACGGCCTCTGCCGGGAGCCGGTGCTGTCCGCCACCGGCTACGGGGGAGTGGTCACCCACCTCCTGGCCCCGGACGGCGCCCGCTACTCGGTCTCCGACGTACGCCCCGGCGGCCTGGCCCGGGCCCGCGGCGCGGGCTCCGCCTCGGTGGCCCTGGGCGGAGCCGCCCTCGACCACGCCGGACTGGCCCGCGGTGGCCTGCGCATCGCCGGTGCCACGGTCTCCCCGGAGGGCAGGCTCGGCGCCGGACGCGGGGTCAAGGCCACCCCGCTGCCCGGTACGCCCTGGAGCGAAGGGCCCGCCGCCGCGCTCTTCGCCCGCCCGGCGGCCGAGGCCGTCGCCGACAGCCTGGCCGACGCGGACGGCGCCGAACCGGCACTGCTCGGCTGCGACGTGGCCGTTGTCGGCGCGGCCGGGGAACACCTCCTGGTCCGCGAGGCCCGGCCGGACGGGCCCCTGCTCCGGCTGCGCGCCGCGCACCCCCACCCGGAGCTCCCCCACGCGGACAACCTGCGCCGCCTCGCCGGGCACCCGGGACTCCGGATCCGGGTCCTGGGCCGCCCCGACCTCGACCGGGCCGCCACCCTGCGGCCCCTCGCCGTGGGACCCGTACCCGGCGCCGACCACACCCTGCGGCTGCCCGAGGAGTGGCTCGACCGCGCCGACCTCGGCTACGACCGCCTCCAGGGGCAACACCTCCCGCCCGCGGGCCACACCCCGGACGCCGCCCCGGCCCCGGCCCCCGCGCCGGCGGGCCCCGACCCGCTGGCCGACTCCCCGCTGTGGCGCGTGCGCCGCCTCCTGGAGAGCGGCGTCGCGGGAGGCCGCCGCGCCGTGGCGGAGTCCGCCCGGGGCGAGGACCACCGCTCGGGGTACGGGCCGCTGCGCCGGGCCGGTTTCACCGCGGCGGCGGACTGCGCCGCGGCGCTGGCCGCCGAGGCCGACCGCCGGCCCCGCGACGTGTTCGGCCGCCTCGGCGACCCCTCCGCCGAGGGCTACGCCCGGGCCTGGCTGGCGGCCGCCGCCCATCTGTCGGCCGCGGAGCGCAGCCTGGTCGCCGCCTCCTGGGCGTCCGCGGCCCTCATCTGAGGTCGGGACCGTCCGGGCCGGGACCCGCGGCGCTGCCGAGCCATGCCCGCAGCACGGCGAGATCGGCTTCGGCCAGGCCGCGCCCCGGATCGACGCGGTGCAGCAGGGCCCGCCCGGGATGGCGGGCGGCGACCCACGCCCGGTCGGCGCCGGTGATCTCGTCGTCGACCCAGACGAACGGGCGCCCGGCCGCATGATCGAGGAGCGCCGGGGTCTTCCAGTGGATCCCGCCGCGCCCGTCCGCGTCGGAGGGCTCCGGCCACCGCACCACCGGCTGGTCCGGCAGGCCCAGCCGGGGTGCGACGTACTCGTTCGCCTCCTCCATCCAGGTGGTGGCCCACACGAGCACGCACCCCAGCGCGGCCAGCCGGGGCCCGAGCGACGGATCGATCCGCGCCAAGAGCGGGTTGGCGTCGTCCGCCGGGGGATAGGGGCCCGCCCCGAACGGGATGAGGGGACCGTCGACGTCGAGGTAGAGGAGCGGGCGGGTTGTCTGCATGTCGGGAAAGAGGCAAGAAGAGTGAGCGCAGTTGCAGAAACTCATGGCCGCCAGTCCTGGAGCTGGGTTCTGCGCAGCGACAGCTTCTGCACCAACGCAGTACAACGCATTCCCCCGCGTGCAGCGCTCGTCCTACTTCCTTCTGCCGGAAGGACACCGCGTGCGAGTCCGTAGCGGGATAGACCTTGATCGGAATGGTTACCAGCCCGGACGAAACGGCTCCTGGCCGGGACGGTCGCACGAACCTCCTCGGTCGCCTTCACCCCGGCGCGCACCCAGGTCGTCGCGGACGTCCGTGCAACGGGCATCCGGGTCGCGGCCCGGGGCTCGAGGGCCGCAGGACCGGTCAGGCCGGAACAGTGACCGTTTGACGGAGACAGGTGTGAGTGGTTTATTACTCGCATGAACACGGAACGACGACGCCAGCTCTCCTCCGCCGAGGAGCGCAGGGACACGGTGCTGCGCACGGCCATCGGCGCCTTCGCGGCCCGCGGCTACTTCGGTACCACGACCACCGAGGTGGCCAAGGCGGCCGGCATCTCCCAGTCGTACGTCTACCGGCTCTTCCCGCACAAGGAGGCGCTGTTCACCGCCGTCGTCGAGCACTGCTTCACCCGGGTCCGCGCCAGCCTCGAGGAAGGTGCCGCGGAGGCCGGGGGCAGCGCCTCGGAGGAGGTGCTCCACGCGATGGGTGACGCGTACGCCCGACTGATCGCGGACAAGGACCTGCTCCTCGTCCTGACGCACGCCCAGGCGGCCGCGGTCTCCGAGCCCGCGGTACGGGAAGTCGTACGCGCCGGGTACGCCCGGATGGTGGAGTACGTGCGCGGCGCCTCGGGCGCCGGGGACGCGGAGGTCCAGCGGTTCTTCGCCGTCGGCATGCTCTGCCACCTGCTGGTCTCGGTGGACGCGCAGGACGTGGACGCCCCGTGGACCCGCACCCTCACGGCGGGGGTCCGGCACTACTGACCGCAGATGGGACGGGGGGCCGGACGGTCCGCCTTCGCTTTGACCCAAAGAGTGAGTGGTCAATCACTCTCACAATGAATCCGAGATCCAAGGAGCACGCCATGAACGCACCGCACACCGTCGACGAGAACGCCCCCGTCGTCGTCCGCATGGAGACCACCGTCCACGCACCCCTGGCGACGGTCTGGGCCCTGCACACCGACATCGTCGGCTGGGCCGCCTGGAACACCGGCATCGACTCCGTCGCGTACGACGGCCCGCTCGCGCCCGGTTCGACCTTCCGCTGGCTGACCCACGGCCTGGAGATCACTTCCACGCTCCTGGAGGTCGTACCCGGCGCGCGGATCGTCTGGGGCGGTCCGGCCCACGGCATTCACGGCATCCACGTCTGGACCTTCGAGCAGCCGGACCCGGACGGCGCCGTGACCGTGCGGACCGAGGAGTCATGGGCGGGGGCGCCGGTCGAGGAGCGGCCCGCAGAGCTCGAAGCGGCGCTCCGCCAGTCGCTGGAGCAGTGGCTCGGGCTGCTGAAGGCCCGGGCCGAAGCGGGCGCCGCAACCCCCGGTTAGGGCCCCCGCCCCGCGCACCGCCGCACGCACCCCCGCCGCGCCTCCCGAGAAGAAGAAGCCGAGAGAGGTCACCGTCATGAGCCAGCACCTGTCCAAGCCCTACCTGACCGGCCACTACGCCCCCGTTCCCGACGAGATCACCGCCACCGGCCTCACCGTCGAGGGCATCCTGCCGCCCGAGCTGACCGGCCGGCTGATCCGCAACAGCCACAACCCCAAGCCCGGCATCACCCCCACCCACTGGTTCAAGGGCAGCGGCATGGTCCACGGCATCCGCCTGCGCGACGGCCGTGCCGAGTGGTACCGCAACCGCTGGGTCCACACCCCCGCCCTCGACGGCGCCCCCTACATGACGGAGAAGGGCCCCGACCTGACGGCCAGCACCGCCGGGACGCACGTCATCGAGCACGCCGGACGGCTCCTCGCGCTCAGCGAGGCCGCGCTGCCGTTCGAGCTGACGGCCGACCTGGAGACGGTGGGGGCCCACGACTTCGGCGGGAAGCTGACCTCCGCGATGACCGCGCACCTCAAGGAGGACCCGGGCACCGGAGAGCTGCACTTCTTCGGCTCCTCCCCGTTCTCGCCGTACCTGGTCCACCACGTGGCCTCCGCCGACGGCCGGGTGCTGGACAGCCAGGACGTCCCCGGGGCGAGTGCCCGCGCTCAAGCACGATTTCGCGATCACCGAGCACCACGTCGTGTTCCTGGAGGGGTCGGTCACCTTCGATCCGGGCGAGCACTCGGGCATCCCGTACGGCTGGAACGACGAACAGCCCTCGCGCATCGGCGTCATGCCGCGCGGCGGCGGCGGGGCCCGGCGGATCCGCTGGTTCGAGATCGGTCAGGGTTACGCCATGCACCTCGCCAACGCCTACGAGGACCCGTACGGGCGGATCGTGATCGAGGGCCCGTCGGTGGGCCGGGACGGCTGGCAGCGCTCCTGGAAGTGGTGGGTCGGCGCCCCCGAACGCGGAGCCGAGCCCAACTCCGGCTCCCGGGGCTGCCGCTGGACGGTCGACCTCGCCGCCGGAGCCGTCAGGCAGGAGTGGACCGACGACCTGACCGTCGAGTTCCCCACCATCAACGAGGACTTCACCGGCCGCGAGCACCGCTTACAGTACGCGCTGTCGTTCCCCGACGACCTCGGCATCGGCAACCATGCCCTCGTCAAGTACGACCGGACCACCGGGGCCCGCTCCCTGCGGCCGTTCGGCACCGGACAGCTGCCGAGCGAGGCCGTCTTCGTACCCGCCGCGGGCGACGCGGAAGCGGGAGCGGCGGGCGCGGGCGCGGAGGACGCCGGATACCTGCTGACCGTCGTCAGCGACCTCAACGCCGACGCCTCCAGGCTGCTCGTCCTGGACGCCTCCGACCTCGGGGCCGCACCGGTCGCCACCGTGCACCTGCCGCGCCGGGTGCCCGCGATGATCCACGGCTCCTGGATACCGGACGCGGCGAACTGAACGCCCGGGACGCGGGCGGGTGCGGCACGCGGGAGTGCTGATTGCCCGGCGCCGGGAGCCGGACGCCACCAGGAGCGGCCCGTTACCGGGAGCCGCCCGCGGCCGGCCACTGCGCGTCCCACAGCGGGCAGTGGTGTGCGGCCCGCGCGTCCGCGGTGCGGATCCCGCCGGCCCCCGGCGCCAGGTTCAGCACGGAGGCCGGCGAGCGGTACCGCGGCCAGGCCGGGGCGCCCTCCGCCGCGGGGATCCCGGTCCGGGCGAACGCCGTCCAGTAGCCGGTCATCCGGTCCGCGAGCTCCCGCTGCGGCGCCGCCAGCGGCACGGACGTGAACAGGTAGGGGAGTTCGAAGCCGTGCGACGCGGCGTAGGGCAGCCCCGGCACCTCCGCGAGGCCGGTGGCATTGGGCGCGTCGCCGTCGGCGAAGAGGTAGCCGTACGTCGGCACGTGCCGGGCCAGTGCCTCGCTGTCCCGCAGCGACGGGCAGGTGAACGACGCGTCGGACAGCAGGGTGGCCAGCGCCACCGCCGGGTTCGGGTAGGCGGCCGCCGGGTACTCCGCCTCGACCGCGCGGGCCGTCCCGGCGTCGAACGACTGCTCCAGCCGGGCCCGGTAGGCGGCCCGGTCGGGCACCGGGAACGCCGCCAGGGTCTGCCCCAGGAAGATCCGCATCTCGTCGCGGGTGGTCCCCTGCACGACCGGCACCCGGTGGAACCGCCCCTCGCGCAGCGCCCGCCCGGGCTCCGTCGGCAGCGCGGCGTTGCCGTAGGAGACCAGCGAGAACCGCTGCATCAGTTCCGGGGTGGCGAGCGAGTGGGCGTCCAGCCGCCGCAGGCAGTCCACTGCTCCCGCGGCCCCCACGGCGGGAGCCCCGTCCGCCGGCCGGCCGCAGCCGAGCCGGACCGCCGCAGCGGCCCCGGCCTCGACCGTGCGCCGCTCGGGGGCAAAGGGCTCGTACGTGCCGAGCGTGGGCAGCAGGGACCGGGGCGGCATCGTCGTCGAGCACGAACCGCTCTGCACGACCGCCCGGTGGAACAGGCCCGCGGAGGCCGGGGAGACGAGGTGCGCGCAGACGCTCAGCGCGCCCGCCGACTCGCCGAAGACGGTGACGTTACGCGGGTCGGCGCCGAAGCGCCGCGCGTTCGCCCGTACCCAGCGCAGCGCCGCCTGCTGGTCGGCGAGGGCGAAGTCCGGGGCCCCGCCCAGCTCCGGATGGCCGAACAGCCCGAAGATCCCCAGCCGGTAGTTGACGGTGACGACCACCGCGTCGCCCCGGACGGCGAGCCGGTCCGGCCGGTACGGATCGCCCGCGCCGTTCTGGAAGCCGCCGCCGTGGAACCAGACCATGACGGGCCGCGGCGCCCCCCGGCCGCGCACCGGCGGCGCCGTGACGTTGAGGAACAGGCAGTCCTCCGAGCCGCTGGGGCCGCCGGGACCGAGCGGCGGGAGCTGCACGCAGCGGGAGCCGGGCGCCCCGGCGTCCCGGACGCCCGGCCACGAGGGCGCCGGCTCCGGAAGCCGCCAGCGCAGCGGGCCCGTCGGGGGAGCGGCGTACGGGATGCCCCCGAAGGTGTCGTACGCGCCGTGCGCCCGGCCGCGCACCGCCCCCCGGTCGGTCTCCACCACGGGCTGTCGCGGACCGGGCGCGGCGCCCGCCGCCGGCGTCGTCCCGGCGGCGAGGAGCGACAGGGCCGCCGCGAGCGCGTGGGCCCGGCGGCGGCGGAGGAGTCGCATGGCGGGCACGGCTGACGCCCTTTCCCTGAAGCCCGGAGCCCCCACGGGGAGTCCCCCGTTTGCGCGCCCCGAATGGCGCAGTGAACAGACCTGACAGTAAATGTAACAAAGCGTGCGCTTCCCATGACGCACGATGACCGGCGCGCGATGTGTAGACCCGCGCGTCGGCGAACGGAGCTTTCCATGAATGACCCCATCACCCTCGCGGCGACGGACCATGAAGACCGCCCGGGGATCCCGGACACCACCGCACCGGACGCTTTCGGCCAGGAGCCCGTGCGGACCCTGCTGGAAGCGGCGGCGACCTGTCGCCCGCTCGAAGAGGTCACCGCGCTGGTGAGCCTCCTCAACGACACCGGCCAGTCGCCCAACCCCGGACACGAGGCGCTCCGCACGGCCGCCGTGACCCGGCCCGTGGACGAAGTACGGCAGATGGTCGCCCTCCTGGGCGAGCACCCGCACGAGGTGGTGGAGGCGGACATCACGTTGCGCGCCGCCGCCGTCGGCCGGTCCATCGAGGACGTGGCCCTGCTGGTGACCATCCTCGGCGCCGGCGAAGCCGACGGATCCGGCGCGCCGGACCAGGCGCCCGCCGGGTCCGCGGAACGGCCCGGAGAGGGCGCGGAGCCGCCGGCGGAGCGGTACGAGCCCGGGTACACCGAGCTGTACGACGCCCCGTACGCGGAAGCGCCCGCCCGCCCCGTGCCCTACGCGGAGCCGCGGACCCGTCCTGCCGCGCCCCAGGCGCCGCCCCGCTCGCGGCAGGCCCCCGCCGCGCGGCCGGAGGCCTCCCCGGCCCTGAGGCACGTACTGCGCTGGCCCGTGGCGCTGGCCCTGCTGGTCAGCGGCGCGCTCCACCTCCCCGCCGACCTGACGGCGCTCTCCTCCGCCTCCCCCGCGGGCTTCCTGCCCCTGGTCGTCACCGTCCTGTGCCTCGGCGCCGGCTCGGTGCTCGCGGCCCGGGACACCCCGCTCGTGTGGCGGGCGGGGGCGGTCACGGCCCTCGGCGTCGTCGCCCTGCACGTGTTCGGCGGCGCGGCGCACTACGACCCCCTGACGGGTGCCGTGGGCGGGTCGCTCGCCTGGGCGGGCGTCCTCGCGGTGTTCTGCGCCGCGGCCGGCGCCGTCCTCGCCGGACTGGCCCTGAGGAACCGTCAGGAGCGCTCGGCCTAGAACCGGTCGACCCCTCCCGGTACGGCACCGGCACCCCGCGCCCCGTGCGCGGGGTGCCGTGTCACGCCAGGAGGTTGACCGCCCCCGTGAACACGCGCGGCAGCCGCGCGGCCAGCGGCACGATCCGGCGGGCGAGCGGGGGCCGGTGGCGGGCCCAGAGCAGGGAGGCGGTCAGCGCGCGGTAGCTGCGCGAGAGCTCCCGCCAGGCCCGCTCGTACGCCTGCGGCCGCCCCTCCCGTACGCACCGCACCAGTTCCCCGGCGGCGGTCACGGCCAGCGTGAGTCCCTCGCCGGTCAGCGCGTCGACGTAGCCCGCCGCGTCCCCGACGAACAGCACGCGCCCGGCCACCCGTACGCGCGCGCCCTGGCGCAGCGGTCCCGCCCCGCGCACCGGCGTGCCGGCGCTCCCCGCCAGGCGCTCGGCCAACAGCGGGAAACGGGCGAGCTGTACGTCGAACGGGGCGTGCTCCCCGGTCAGGAGCGCGACGCCGATCCGGCCGGGCGCCAGCGGGGTCACGTACGCCTCGCAGCGGTCCGCCCAGTGCACCTCGACGAGCCCGCTCCACGGCGCGAGGTCGTAGTGGCGGCGCAGCCCGTACCGCGCCGGCCGGCCGGGCACCGGCGGGGCCGCCAGGCCCAGTCCGCGCCGCACGGGGGAGTGCAGCCCGTCGGCCGCCACGAGGTAGCGCGCGGTGAGCCCGGCCGCGTGGACGCGGTCGCCGTCCTGGACCACCCCGTCCACCCGGCGCGGGACGACCCGGACGCCGAGGGCGGCGGCGCGTTCGGCCAGCGTGGACTGGAGCGCGGTCCGCCGGGTACCGAGCCCCGGACCACAGCGGAACAGCCCCTCGGCGTGGCGGCCGTTCACGCCGTCCACGTAGCGGATGCCGTGGAAGGGGTGTCCCTCCACGGGCACGCCCAGCTCCCGCAGGCGGCGGACCGCGCCGGGCATCAGCCCCTCCCCGCAGGCCTTGTCGATGGGGGTCGGCCGCGGCTCCGCGACCACGACCTCCAGGCCGCCGAGGGCGCCGTGGATGGCGGTGGCCAGCCCGGCCGGCCCGCCACCCGCGATCAGCAGGTCGATCACCGCACGGTGCCCGTCGCCGCCGGCGCCGGCGCCCGGGACGGGGCCGCCCCGGTGAGGGCGTCGTCCTCGCAGCGGATCCGTACGCGCAGCAGCACCGCGTTGAGCACGGTGAAGCCGAGCGCGGTCAGCCAGGCACCGTGCACCAGCGGCAGGGCGAACCCCTCCACCACGACCGCGACGTAGTTGGGGTGGCGCAGCCACCGGTACGGTCCGCGGGTGACGAGCGGCAGCCCGGGCACGACGAGCACCCGGGTGTTCCAGCGCGGTCCGAGGGTGCGGATGCACCACCAGCGCAGGCCCTGGGCCGCGAGGGTCAGGGCGAGGGCGGGCCAGCCGAGCCCGGGCACGAACGGCCGGCCGGCCAGCAGCGGCTCCAGCACGCAGCCCGCCAGCAGGGCGGTGTGCAGGGCGACCATCGCCGGATAGTGGCCGCGGCCGTGCTCGACGCCGCCGCGCGCGAGGCTCCACGCGGTGTGCCGGCGCGCCGTGACGAGTTCGGCGAGCCGCTCGGCGCAGACGAGGCCGATGAGGACCAGGTACCAGGTCATCGGGGTCACCACCGCAGGAGGACGAGTTCGGAGGCGAAGCCCGGACCGAAGGCGAGCATCAGCCCGACCGATCCGGGCGGCGGCGGGCCGGCTTCCCGGACGGAGCCCAGGATGTGCAGGACGGACGCCGAGGAGAGGTTGCCGACGGAGGCCAGCGAGCGCCTGCTCGCCGCGAAGGCCGATTCGGGGAGCGCCAGGGCGTCCGCGAGTACGTCGAGCAGCTTGGGCCCGCCGGGGTGGCAGATCCAGGCGTCCACGTCGGCCGGCTTGAGGTCGTGTGCCGCGAGGAAGGCCTCGACCTCCTCGGCCACGTGCAGCCGTACCAGGTCGGGGAGTTCGCGGCTCAGGACCATCCGGAAACCCCAGTGGCCGATGTCCCAGCCGAGGAGGTGCCCGGTGCCCGGGTAGAGGCGGCTGCGCGACGCCACCACCGTGGGTCCGGCGGCGGTGGCGTGCAGCGGGTGGCCCCGGCCCACGGCGAGCAGGGCCCCGGCGCCGTCGCCGAAGAGGGCCCCGGCCACCAGGGCGGCCGTCGAGGTGTCGGTGGACTGGAGGGTGAGCGAGCACAGTTCCGTGGACAGGAGCAGGGCCGCGTGCTCCGGGTGCCCGGTGAGGTGGTCGTGGACGTGGCCGAGCCCGGCGGCCCCCGCGGCGCAGCCGAGCCCGAAGAGCGGCACCCGCTTCACGTCGGGGCGCAGCCCCGCCCGGCCGGCGAGCCGGGCCTCCAGGGAGGGGGTGGCGAGCCCGGTGACCGTGGTCGACATGACCAGGTCGATCGCGCCGGCCGTCATGCCGGCCTCGGCGAGGGCGAGTTCGAGGGCCCGGGCGCCGAGGTCGAGAGCCGCTTCCACGAAGAGGGCGTTCGTGGCGCCGAAGTCGTTCGCGGGCCCGTACCGGTCCAGCGGGAGCGCGAGGTGGCGGGCCTCCACGCACGCCGAGGCGTGGACCCGGTGCAGGAGGGCGGCGTCGGAACCGGGCGGCAGGAAGCGGGCGAGCGCTGCCGTGATCTCGGACTGCGGGTGGCGGTGGGGAGGGAACACGCTGCTCACTGCCAGGACACGTGTCATTGATGCACCATAGAAAAGAACTGACATTTCGTTATGAATGAGGCGGACCGGGCGCGGCGCCGTCTACCGTGGCGTCGTGCCCGCGCGCCTCGCATCCCCCCGCCCCGCCGCGGCGGCCCCGCCGGCCGCCGGACGCCTCCGCGCGGCCCTCGGCCTGCTGGGGGCCTGCCACCCGGTTCCGGCGGCGGCCGTCACCCTGCTCGCCGCCGCGCTGGCGGTCGCCGTGGGGCGCGGCCTGCCCGGAACCGCCGTGACCGTGGCCGCAGTGGCCGCCGGGCAGCTCTCCGTGGGCTGGTGCAACGACCGGGCGGACCTGCGGCGCGACCTCGCCGCGGGCCGCCGGGACAAACCCGTGGCCGCCGGGACGGTGTCCCCGGCGGCCGTGGCCGGCGCCGCGGGTCTGGCCCTGCTGTGCTGCGTCCCGCTGTCGCTGGCCGCCGGCCGGGCGGCGGGCGCCGTCCACCTTCTCGCGGTGGCCGCCGCCTGGGCGTACAACCTCCGGCTGAAGGCCACCGCCGTCTCCTGGCTCCCGTACGCGGTGGCCTTCGGCCTGTTGCCGGCCTTCGTCACGCTGGGCCTGCCCGGGGCGCCGTGGCCGCCGGCGTGGCTCACGGCCGGTGCGGCCCTGCTCGGCGCCGGCGCGCACTTCGCGAACGTGCTGCCCGACATCGACGACGACCTGGCCACCGGGATCACCGGCCTGCCGCACCGCCTGGGGGCGCGGTGGGCGGCCACGGTCGCGGGGTTCCTCGTCCTCGCCTCCACGGCGGTGCTGGTGGCAGGGCCGCCGGGGCGGGTGCCCGCGTACGGCTGGGGTCTGCTGGGCGGGGCGGCGGCGACGGCCCTGCTCGTCTCGCGCCGTCCCGCCGGCCGGCTCCCCTTCCTGGCGGTACTGGCCCTGGCCGGGGCGGACGCGGTGCTGCTGGTCGTGCGGATGCGGGGGTAGGGGGTCTCGTCAGGGGGCGCGCCGGGTGCGGGTCCAGGCCAACAGGTCCTCCGCGTCCCAGGTGTTGACGACGCGGTCGGCGGGGATCCCGCACGCGACGGCCCGCTCGCAGCCGAGGAGCTGCCAGTCCAACTGGCCCGGGGCGTGCGCGTCGGTGTCGATCGCGAAGAAGGCCCCGGCCTCCACCGCGAGCCGCAGCAGCCGCCGCGGTGGATCCAGCCGCTCGGGCCGGCTGTTGATCTCCACGGCCGTACCGGCCTCGGCGCACGCCGCGAAGACCCGCTCCGCGTCGAACTGCGACTCGGGCCGGGTCCGCCCGGTGACGAGCCGCCCGGTGCAGTGGCCCAGTACGTCCATGAGGGGGTTGCGCACGGCTGCCAGCAGACGCCGGGTCATCGTGGGCGCGTCCATGCGCAGCTTCGAGTGCACGGACCCGACGACCACGTCCAGCCGCTCCAGCAGCTCCGGCTCCTGGTCCAGCGACCCGTCGTCGAGGATGTCGCACTCGATGCCCGTCAGGAGCCTGAACGGCGCCCAGGACGCGTTGAGCCCGGCCACCACGTCCAGTTGCTCCCGCAGCCGCTCCGGGGAGAGCCCGCGGGCGACGGTGAGCCGCGGCGAGTGGTCGGTGAGCACGGCGTACGCGTGGCCCAGCGAGGCGGCCGCCCGCCCCATCACGTCGATCGGACTGCCGCCGTCGGACCAGTCCGAGTGCACGTGGCAGTCCCCGCGCAGAGCCGCCCGCAGGGCGAGGGCCTCCGGTGTGGGCGGGGGACCCTCGGGGAGGGCGGCGGCCTCGTCCTCCAGTGCCTGCAAGTAGCCCGGTACCGATCCGGCGAGCGCCTCCCGTACGACCTGGGCGGTCTTGGGACCGATGCCCTTGACGGCCTCCAGGGAGCCCGCCGATGCCCGCGCGGCGGTCTCGGGCCCGCCCATGCGGACGAGGGCGGCCGCCGCCGTCCGGAAGGCGCGCACCCGGTAGGTGGGGGCCTGCGCGCGCTCCAGCAGGAACGCGATCCGGTCGAGCGCCGCCACCGGGTCCATCGCTCACCTCCTCGCCCCAGTGTGACAAGCGGGCGGGCGTCCCGCGCGGGCGCGTCGCGCGATGAACGCCCAGGTCCGGGGTATACGGGAGGTGGCCCGGGCGCCCGCGACCAGGACGGGCGCGGGGACGGGAGGGGCGGCGGAACCCATGAGCGAGTACGCAGCATGACCGAGGGCGAGGACGAGGCATGACCGAGGACGAGGCGACACAGCCCCACGAGCCCTCCGGGGCGGAACGCGCCGCCCGTGACCGGGTGCGGCGCACGGCCATCGGGATGACGCACCACGAGACGGCGGCCGCCCTGGAGGCCGCCGAGGAGGCGGCGGGCGACCTGGAGCGGGCCGACGAGGACACCGCCGCGACGGCGGCGGAGTGGCGGCGGATCACCGAGCTGCTCTTCGACCACGGCGGCCCCTACGCGCCGCACACCGACGCCTTCGTGCAGGGGCAGATGACGGCCCGGGAGAACCGGGGGATCGCGGCCGGCGAGGAGTGACCCGGAGTGCGCGCCGAGGGCCTCTCGGGCGGCGTGGAGCCGCTCAGGCGTCCGGCGGGACGGCGGCGTCCAGGGCCGCGGTGAGGCGCCCGAGGCGGGCGTGGAGGTCATGGATCTCTGCTAGGTCGAAGCCGGTCGCGGTCGCGATGCGCCGGGGTACCTCCACCGCGCGGTCGCGCAGGGCGGCGCCCTCCGGGGTGAGGCGCGCGCGGACGGACCGCTCGTCCTCGGTGCTGCGCTCGCGCACCACCAGCCCGGCCGCCTCCAGCCGCTTGAGCAGGGGCGACAGCGTCCCGGAGTCGAGGCGCAGGTGCTGCCCGATCTGTTTGACCGGCAGCTCGCCGTGCTCCCAGAGCACCAGCATCACCAGGTACTGGGGGTAGGTCAGGCCCAGGTCCTTGAGGACGACGCGGTAGAGGCCGCCGAAGGCCCGGGTCGCCGCGTTCAAGGCGAAGCAGATCTGCCCGTCCAGGCGCAGGAAGTCCTGGGCGGCGAGGGGTTCGGTCGGCGTCTCGGTCATGTCCGCCAGTGTACCCGGGGCAATGTGCGCGGCATTGAGTTGTGCACAACTGAATCGCGTGCTCTACTGGTGGAGCGCGGCCGGCCACCCGGCCCCCGCACCACGGTTCACCCCCTGCGAGAGGAACTCCGATGGACGCCCTGTACACCGCTGTCGCCACCGCCAACGGCCGCGAAGGCCGCACCGTCAGCTCCGACGGTCAGATCGACCTCGCGCTGGCCATGCCCCCGGCGCTCGGTGGAGACGGCCGCGGAACCAACCCCGAGCAGCTCTTCGCCGCCGGCTACGCCGCGTGCTTCGCCAGCGCCCTCGGCCTCGTCGGCCGTCAGGCCAAGGCCGACACCAGCGAGGTCTCGGTGACCGCCGAGGTCTCCATCGGCAAGGACGGCCCCGCGTTCGGCCTGGCCGTGGTCCTGCGCGTCGAGCTCCCCGAGTCCCTGGCCGGCGAGACCGGAGCCCTGCTGGTCAAGCAGGCGCACGAGGTCTGCCCGTACTCTCGCGCCACCCGCGGCAACATCGACGTCGAGCTCGTGATCGAGTAGCCCCTCCGCGCGCCGCCGGGCGACCATGGGAGGGCACCGACCCGTACGGGGCCGCTCCCAGGGAGGCGCCCATGGCGCGCACCTACACCACGGACGTGCTGGTCGCCGGCGCCGGACCCGTCGGCCTCACCGCCGCCGGGGAACTGCGCCGGCACGGCGTCGGCTGCCGGATCGTCGACCGGCTGCCGGCCAGGCTCCCGTTCGCGAAGGCGGTGGGCATCCAGCCCCGGACCCTGGAGGTCTGGGACCGCATGGGCCTCGTGCGCGACGCCCTCGACGCGTCCGTCCCGATGCGCGGCCAGCTGGTGTACGCCAACGGCGTCGAGCAGGCCCGCGTCGAGCTCGTCATGCCCCCCGAAGTGCCGTACGGCTTCGCCGCGCTGCCGCAGTACGAGACCGAGCGCATCCTCGAGGCGTTCCTGGGCCGCTTCGGCACCGGGATCGAACGGTCCGTGGAGCTCGTCTCGTTCAGCCGGGACGCCGACGGGGTCACCAGCGTCCTGCGCGCCGCGGACGGCACGGAGGAAGAGGTCCGCTCCCGGTACCTGATCGGCTGCGACGGCGCGCACAGCATCGTGCGCAAGGGCCTCGGGCTCACCTTCGAGGGCGGTGCCTTCGCCGACGGGTACATGCTCGCCGACGTCGAGGTCGACTGGGACCTGCCCGCCGGCTACGGCGTGCGCGCCATGCACCGCGGCGCCGACGGCGCGGTCGACGACGTCCTCGTGGGCATTCCACTGCCCGGACCGGGCCGCTACCGCATGTCGATGCTGGTCCCGCCCGAGCTCACGGACGCCGGACGGGCGCCCGGGGGCGACCAGGCGTCCAGGACCGCCGGGGACGGGGTGGCGCACGGCCTGGAGAGCGGCCGGGCCCCCGCGCTGCCCGACATCCAGGCGGTCCTGGACCGGCTCTCCCCGCAGCCGACGACCGCGGGGAACATGCGCTGGGCCTCGGTGTTCCGGATCAGCCACCGGATCGTGAACCGGTACGGCGACGGGCGCGTGTTCGTCGCCGGGGACGCCGCCCACATCCACCCCCCGACGGGCGCCCAGGGCATGAACACGGGCATCCAGGACGCCTTCAACCTCGCCTGGAAACTCGCCCTCGCCGTCGCAGGAGCCGCAGGCCCCGGCCTGCTCGCCAGCTACGACGCCGAGCGGCGGCCTGTAGGCGAGGAGGTCGTCGGCCGCACCGTCCGGCACGCGGCGGAAGGGGTGCAGGCCGACCCGGAGGACCCGGCCACCCTGCTGCTGCGCGAAGCCCAACTGCTCGTCACCTACCGGGGCGGCCCGATCGTCGACCCGCCGGGCGACGGGGCCGCCGGAGCCGGTGGTAACACCGGATCCGAGGGTGCCACCGGATCCGAGGGTGACGCCAAAAAGATCAGAGAGGCCGGCGACGGATCGGACGGGTCCGGCCCGCGCCCCGGGGACCGCGCCCCGGACTGCGGGGGTCTCAGCGGGCCCATCGCCGCCCACCCGCTGCGCCTGTACGACCTCCTGCGCGAGCGCGGCCACGTGCTGCTGCTGTTCGGCACCGGAGAACCGGACGGCGCCGCGGACTTCGACGCACTCGTCACGACGGCACGCGCCTGCACCGGGGACCGGATCGAGGTCTGTACGGTCCTGGCCCCCGGAACCCCGGCCGACGGCACGGCCCTGCCCGTCCACCACGACACGGAGGGCGAGTTCGCCCGCCTCTACGGGGTGGAGCGCCCCACCGCCTTCGTGGTCCGCCCCGACGGCTACCTCGGTGCCCGGCTCTGCCCGCCGGACCCGCACCGGCTGGCCGCCCACCTCGAAGCCGTCTTCGCCCCGGACGGTCAGGGACCGTCGTCCCACTCCGCGTCGACGTAGCCCAGCGTCCGGTTCATCGCGATGGCCCGCACGTTCGCCGGGTGGTGGACCGTACGGACGCGGCCGACTCCGCACAGCCCGGCGAAGCCGACGCCCAGCACCTTCATGGCGATCGACACGCCCCGGCCCCGGTAGGCGGCGCGCACGCCCGTCATCTCGTTGAAGACGCACCCCGACGACCGGTGGTCCGAGGTCGCGGACATGCCGATCCACACGTCGCCGTCGCGCGCGAGCACGACTCCCCGGGGATCGTACGAGGGCGCGTCGAAGCGCAGCCGCGCGTACTCCTCGTAGGCGTAGAAGGGGCCGCGCCCCGGAATGTCCGCGGAGCACTCACGGTTCAGCTCGAACAGCCGCCGGCGCTCGTCCGGACCGTCGCCCAGCTCGTCCAGCGTGGTGAAGGAGACACCGCCCGCCCGGGCCCGCTCCCCGTACGCCGCGAAGCGGCCCGGGGCGAATGCGTCCGCGTCGAGTTCCAGCCGCACCCACTCGGCGGCCGCCATCCCCTCAGGCCCCGCCGTCGGCGCGGGCTGCCGCCTGACGTTGACGCTTGCTCAGCGGGGCGAGCGACAGGTCTTGGCCCCGGGAGGTGAGCCGCTTGAAGCCGTACCCACGCTCGCCCAGCCAGCTCTCCGCCGAGAGTTCGGCGCGGGCCGTCGCGTCGAGGATGTCCTCCTCGGCCTCGCCGGAGTCCAGGAAGCGGAACGTGAAGGAGTCGCGGGCCGCGATGTCGTACGCGAGGTGGCCCTCGGGGGTGAAGGCCGCGTACAGCATGTCGTGGTCGGAAGCGGCGGCGAGCAGCTCGGCCCGCTGGTCGTCGGTCAGACCGTCGAAGGAGCCGCGAACGGTGATGCGAAAGGTACGGGAGCTCATCGGAGCACCCTAGGACGCAAACCCCGCCCCCGCACCGCCATTTCCCCCCACCCCGACCACATGCGACCCGACCCGCGCCCGGCCTGCGTCCGCCTGCGCCCGCGCCAGGCCCGCGCGAGGGCCGTCCGGGGTCGTCCGCCGCCGCGGCGGAGGCCGCCGCTCCGGGTCCCGACCCGCATCCCGCCGCATCCGCCGCCGCACCGCACGGGTGCCCGGTGCGGCCCGAAAGGCCGGGCCGGGGGCCCGTTTTGGATTGCCGGACGATCCTCAATACGATCCGGCGATGATCACATCGAAACGGCTTGCGGCCGGGGCGTGCGGCCTGCTCGCCGCCCTGGTCGTCGGGCTCTTCCCGGCGAGCGCCACAGCCGCCGACGGACCCGCGGCCAAGGAACCCCCCAAGGTCGATCTCGTCCTGGACGTCAGCGGCTCCATGCGCGCCGCCGACATCGACGGCCAGTCCCGGATGGCCGCGGCGAAGCAGGCCTTCAACGAGGTCATCGACGCGGTGCCCGACGAGGTCCGCCTCGGCATACGGACCCTGGGTGCCACCTACCCCGGCGACGACAAGGCGCTGGGCTGCAAGGACACCAAGCAGCTCTACCCGGTCGGACCGCTGAACCGCACCGAGGCCAAGACCGCGGTGGCGACCCTGGCCCCCACCGGCTGGACCCCGATCGGCCCGGCCCTCCTCGCCGCCGCGCAGGACCTCGACGGCGGAGACGCCACCAAGCGGATCGTCCTCATCACCGACGGCGAGGACACCTGCGCGCCGCTCGACCCGTGCGAGGTCGCCCGTGACATCGCCGCCAAGGGCATCCACCTGGTCATCGACACCCTCGGGCTGGTCCCGGACGCCAAGACCCGCGCCCAGCTGACCTGCATCGCCGAGGCCACCGGGGGCACCTACACCTCGGTGCAGCACACCGCGGAACTCTCCGGCCGCGTCAAACAGCTCGTCGACCGCGCCGCCGACCCGGTCGTCAACCCGGTCGCCACCGAGGGCGCGAAGCAGTGCGAGGGCGCCCCGCAGCTGAAGCCCGGCCTGTACAGCGACCGCGAGTCCTTCGGCGAGCACCGCTGGTACCGCGTGGACGTCCTGCCCGGCCAGGAACTGCGCGCCTCCGTCAGCATCGCCGCCGACCGCGCCGTCAACCGGGACTACGGCGTCCTCCTGCGCGCCACCACCGTCCACGGGCGCGAGATCGTCCGCGGCTCCGAGGCGGGCGACGGACGCACCGACGTCCTGTCCACCGGCCTGCGCTACCCCAAGGCCGAGGCCGACGGCGCGGACGACGACGCGAAGCCGGCCGCGGAGACCGTCTGCGTCCAGGTCAGCAACTCCTTCTCCGCCCCCGCGTCCGTCAAGACCTCCCCGGGCATGCCCGTGGAACTGACCATCGAGGTGGTGGACGGACCCGACGACGCCTCCGACGCCGCGTCCTTCGGCCTCGGACGCGGCTGGTGGCTGCTGGCCGTACTGGTCGTGTTCGGCCTGCTGGCCGGTCTGGTGTGGGGATGGATCTCGCGCTGGCGCGTCTCCGTCTGGAGGACCAACTGATGCGTACCGTACGCACCCTGACCACCGCCCTGCTGGCCGCGACCGCCGCCCTCGCGGTGGCGGGAACGGCCTCCGCGGACACCCCGTCGGCGAACCCGAGCCCGAGCCCGAGCGCCTCCGGCGAGGGCGGACCCGCCCCGACCGAGGCCGGTACGAGCTTCCGCACCGCGGCGGCGTTCCGCCCGGGCCAGCAGGCCACGGCGGCCGCCTCCACCGGCGACTACCTCTACTGGGTGTTCCCGATCGACGCCCGGCAGCGCGTCACCGTCAAGGCGAAGGTGACGCTCCCCGAGGCCTCGGCCCGGCACGGCGCCTCCACCTGGCGGCTCGACGTGTACGACGGCCTGCGCCGCCGCCAGGACTGTACGTACGGCACGCAGACCGTCGCCGCGGCAGCGACCGCCGCCGCGGCGGACCTGTCCTGCACCCTGCGCACGGTCCGCGCCGGGGCCGAGCCGTGGGCCAACGACCCGCTGCCCGGCAGCTACTACGTACGGCTGACGGTCATCGGCGCCCCCGAGGAGGACCTCGGCCTGCCGGTGCGCGCGGCCGTCGAAGCCGAGGTGAAGGAGGCCGGCGGCGCCCACGCGGTGGACGGCGCCCTCGCCGCCCCCCTGGTGCCCGCCACCGTGACCTCCGCGCTCCGCGAGCCGGAGGACGGCTGGGCCGGCGGCTGGTGGTCCGACCGCTGGATCTGGACCGGCGCGGGCGGCGTGCTCGGAGCGGCCGCCGGACTCTTCGGCTACTCCCTGACGCGCGGCTCCGGCCGCCCGCACCGGGTCCCGCCGGGCGCCTGACCGCCCGGGCGGTCGCGGCCGGGGGCTCCCCGGGACCGCGACCGCCCGGAGCCGGGCCGTCTCCACGGCCCCGTACGAGGCCGTCTGCCCCAGCCGTGCAGGTGGCGGCGGGGTCGCCGGGGGTGTGCCGGGGGTCTCCCCGGGGCAGGCGCGCACCATGAGCATCGAACATCCATCGGAGAAGAACCCCAACGGCAAGATCGGCCGATTCGAGAAATTCGCCGAACTCGCCTCGAACTTCACCAGCTCCGCGGGCTTCTCCGTACTCTGCGTGCTGCTCGTGGCGGCCTTCATCGTCGTCCACGTCCTGCACCTGCCGGTGAGCTGGCAGCACCTGACCGGTGATGCCATGGGCGCGGTCTCCCTGCTGCTGCTGGCCCTGCTGAAGAACTCCGAAAGACGCGCGGAGCACGCCATCCAGCGCAAGCTCGACGCCATCGCGGCCGCCCTGCTGGAGCAGCAGGAGGGCAAGTGGGGCCAGGCCCACCACGACCTGAAGAAGGCCATCCGGCTGGAGGAGCAGGAGTAGGCCGCCGCCACCCGCGACGACCGCCGTCCCGGGCGGCGTCACATTCCGGGAAAGCCTGCTGACCGCCATCGCGACCGAGAGCTGGGACCGGATCGCCGACCGGGTGTACGCCCTGCGGGCTGACTTGGCCCCGACGCCCTCCGACAAGCTCCCCGGCGCGCTCCGCATCCTGGTCGGCGTCGGCCGGAACCAGCCGCACCTCTACCAGATGCCGTTCAGGCGCCACGGGCACCGCCCCGAGGAACTACGCCGGCGCGCTGGCACGCACCGGCGAGCTGAACCTCATCTGGGTCATCGCCGCCGCAGCCTGCGCTGTCGTGGCCGGTGACGCCCTCGGCCACCGCAACGGGTATGCGCTGGGCAGCCGCCTGCGCACCGGCCGCCGCATCCCCGCCGCCTGGCAACGCGCCGATGCCCTCATGGCACGACGCGGTGGCCAGGCCGTCTTCTTCACCCGATTCGTGCCGGTCGTACGCACCCTGACCCCGCACCTGGGCAGGCGCCACCCTGATGCCCTACCGCCGTATCGCCCCCTACAGCCTGCTGGCCGCGCCCCTGTGGGCCGGCGCTGAAGCAGGCACCGGATACGCAGCAGCCACATCCGTCCAGCACGCCATCGCCCTCGGCGGCCCCGCACTCGCCATCACCGCCGGCCTGGCTGCCGCTGCAATCCTGGCCGCGGCCAGAATCCGCCGCCGTCGGCAAACCCGCACCGGGCAGCCGCGGGAGCAGGGCGAAGCGCTGGCCCGGCAGGGCGAGGTGCTGGACCGGCGGCGCGTGGACCCGGTCGCGGACCTGGACCGGACCCGGTCCCATCTGATGCTGCGGAGGCTGCCGAGGACGGTGGTGGGGGTCAGGACCGCCCGGTGGTTCCGCCCCCGCCCACGGAGCCGACACAGTCTGGGCCGGCTCCTCGCACGGGCGGCGGCCGGAGGTTTCCACTTCGGCAGCGGTGGCAGCGACCCGGACCGCAGGCACGCGCGCCCGTCGGCCGGTGTCAGGAGCCGTCGTAGTTGTCCCGGCTGCCGGACTTGGCCAGTCCTCGGCTGATCATGTAGCCGACGGTGAGGATCACGATGTACAGCCACGCCTGGTCGGCGCGGAAGTAGTCGCGGTGGTTATCCTCGGTGCCCACCACCATGGAGGCGATCAGGACCGCGATGACGGCAGCGATGTAGACGAAGAACTCCGTCGTCTTCAGGGCCGACTTCGTCTCGGTCGACAGGCGGCGTGTCCCGTGTCCGGAAACGTCGGCACCGGCAGTCCGGCGACCTGAGGGGGTGCCGCCCGGGTTCGCAGTGGTCATGAGAGGTGTCCAATCCGTTGAGTGGAGCACGGAGTGCTCCACGGGTTGGGATCACGCCAAGATCGACGCCGTCCCGTGCAGTGACTACCCGAAATCGGCAAGTAAGTACCGCATAAGGGGCAATTTGATCCGATGGAGCTCGGAGCGTCGGGACCTTGCCGGGCTAACGGGAGCCTGGGCCGTGCAATCGCCCGAGTGCGCCTCGGCAGCGGTCGACGCGCCCGGCGAGTCGGCACCCTCGCCAGATATGGCGCCGCTGCCCGCGTCCGGCACCTGGGGCGCTGTGCAATGGCGGCGCCCAGGCCGTCGTGCTCACCACCTTGCCGGCAGGCAGGCTTCCGAGGTGGCAGGTCCCAGAGCTTTGTCAACGCCATGGGGGAGGGGCGGGGAGCGGCGTCACTCCCGCCGCCACCTGCGATCGCCGCCCGCGCCCGTGAGTCGTCGACCGGGGCGTCCCCGTCGAGGCCGCCTGCCGGATTGCCATCCTCGAAGACCGGCATGCGGAATCGTGTGCCGAGCGAAGCGAGGGAGTTCATGGCCTGCAAAGCGGGGGCTGCTCCGGGTGGAGCGCAGCGAAACCGGGAACCAGTTCGAAACGAAGCGCAGGACTCCGGCCCGAAGGGCTGGCCGGGCCCGTGAAGCGGGCCCCAACCCCCGGCTGATGCGTTCTCAGGTTGTGAGATGGAGTAGCTCGCATGCGTGGGCATGGCGTGACCGGTAGTGGTCACGCGGACCGAACCGTACGCGGACGTATCGGCCACCGCGTACGAAGCAGGGCCAGAGCTCCGGGTAGGTCGCTCACCCGTTGGCTGTGGCCGTGCCGGTCATCGTCCTCAGCCGTTCGGGGGATACGTGGGCCGCATCCTGCGCGCTTCCTGTCCCGCCGGGGCATCCCTTGGCGGAACGAAAGGGAGACTTGATGCCGCTCTACCTATCGAGGTTCAGCTACACACCGGAGACTTGGGCGAGGCTGATCGTCCACCCCGAGGACCGGACGAAGGCCGCTCAGGCGTACATCGAGTCCGTCGGCGGGAAGCTCCATGGCTTCTGGTACGCCTTCGGCCGGCACGACGGCTACAGCCTGTGGGAGGCCCCCGACAACGTGTCCATGGCCGCGGTTGCGCTGGCGATTGGTGGAGGCGGCGCGCTTAGCTCGTTCGAGACGACAGTTCTCCTGACCGTCGATGAAACCATGGATGCCTTGCGCAAAGCCGAACGAGTCCAGTACCGGGCGCCGGGCGCGTAGCGGTCCCGGCCGATGCGTTCTCGGGTGACGAGATGAGCGGTTCGCCCAGGTGTGGGCCATTCGCGGGATCTGCCGGCTGGAAAGCGAACGCGACCCCTGATGATCAAGGTTGTCGTAGCCAACGATCATGAAGAGGGGTCGCGTTCGAATGTCGGGGCTTTCATCAGGTCCAGGCCCCTCCCCAGCGTCACCCGATTGGAGTAATCGCGCGTGCCGCGGACACGTCGAGCAGTCACTCTGAGAAGACCCAAACGGGCTAACCTCGAGAGGAGTAAGCCATGCGCGTTCGACGACTGCTCGGCCTGACCCTCGCAACCCTGGCCTTCGCAGGAATGAGCGTCACTACGTCCTTCGCGGCCGAGGCGGCCGCACCCCAGGTATCCTGGGCGGACTGCAAGTACGCCGGCGGAAACCCGGCAAAGCACAGCAGCGGCTACTGGTACTGCCAGGGCGGCACGTACGACGGCCAGCGGGTCTACGGCAGCAGCGGCTACTGAGCACGCACGACCCAGGGTCGTGCGTGGTTAGTACCGTGACCCGAGACGCTCGTGCCGACGGTCTGTTCCTCGGCAGTGAATTGACCCGGCCTCGTTGACGAGGCGCGCAGATCCTGTCCGTGTCGAGAGATCCGAATGTCCCGCAGCGTGTCGGGCGTTCACTGCCCGCCCCCGAGCGGATTCGTGCGGTAGATCTGCGCGCCCCGGCATCAGGTAGGGCCGGCGGAGGCGTTGTCCTCCCATCCGGCTGCCCTCCCATCCGTCTTCGCGCTGCATGGGGCCGAGCGGGGCGAACGGTCAGCGGCGTGACCCCCGGTGGTGTGCTGCCGGGGGTCACGGTGCACTCGTTTGCCGAACCCCACAGCGCACGCCCCGTTTCACCACAGCGTTGCCCACACCCCGCAGCGCGAGATGTCCTCCGCTCGACGTGGGAAAGGTCAGCACCTCCGGGCGAAGGCGGGCGCGCCCGCCTGTGCACCGAAACCCACAGGCCCGGCCCCCGGTCGACCGCTCGCATCCGACCACAGAAGCGGCCCTGTGGGACATCGGCGCCGTCCTGTCCACCGTGACCGCCGCCGCGGGCGACGTCCTCAGGCCCACGACATCGTGGACCTTGTCGACGAAGTGCGGGTCCGTGGAAAGCTTGAACGTCTCGGACCGGTGCGGCTGCAGACCGAACGCCCGCCAGATCCGCGACACGGTCGTGGGACAGGCTCGTTTCCCTGGCCATCGACCGCGTGGACCAGTGCGTCGCGTCATTCGGCGTCGATTGCAGCGTCTCGGTGACGAGTGCGGTTGACCTGCCCGGCGTCGATTGCCAACGCTGTGGCAGCCATCCCAGCTCCTGGTGGGGGGCGTGCAGAACGACTTGGCCTTACTGCTGTCGAGCTGCGGCGGTCCGGCCTCCCCTGAAGGTGGGGGGAGGCTGGACCGCTCAGGGCGTGGGCCCTGCGGCTGGTTCAGAGGATGGCGTGATCTGCTGGTTACGGCACTGTGGTGGCTGCTCGCTGGTCAGCCTTGTG
>NZ_JBHXQN010000023.1:0-121531 GCF_042717785.1 Streptomyces sp. NPDC058619 | reverse complement strand
GGGCGGGGGCGCCCCCCCCCCCCCCCGCCGGGGGGGGGGGGGGGGGGGGGGGGGGGGGGGGGGGGGGGGGGGGGGGCGCCCCCGGGGGGGGGGGGGGGGCCCCCCCCCGGCCCCCCCCCCCGCGGCCGGGGCGGCCGAAGCGGCTGGAGCGGCCGAAGGAGCCGTCAAGGGGCCAAAGCCCGTCCGGCGCCGTACACACAGTGCACGGCGCCGGACGGGTGAACAGCTCTGGGCTCAGACGTTGACGCCGAAGTCCTGAGCGATGCCGCGCAGGCCCGAGGCGTAGCCCTGGCCGATGGCGCGGAACTTCCACTCGGCGCCGTTGCGGTAGAGCTCGCCGAAGACCATGGCGGTCTCGGTCGAGGCGTCCTCGGAGAGGTCGTAGCGGGCGAGCTCGGTGTTGTCGGACTGGTTCACGACGCGGATGTAGGCGTTGCGGACCTGACCGAAGCTCTGCTGGCGGCTCTCGGCCTCGTAGATCGAGACCGGGAAGACGATCTTGGCGACGTCGGCCGGGACGCCTGCGAGGTTGACCTTGATGGCCTCGTCGTCGCCTTCGCCCTCACCGGTGGTGTTGTCACCGGTGTGCTCGACCGAACCGTCGGGGCTCTTCAGGTTGTTGAAGAAGACGAAGTTCGAGTCGTTGGCGACCTTGCCCTGGTCGTTGGTCAGGATCGCGCTGGCGTCGAGGTCGAAGTCGCCGCCGGTGGTGGTACGAGCGTCCCAGCCCAGACCGACGATGACCGCCGTCAGGTTAGGCGCGGCCTTGGTCAGCGAGACGTTGCCGCCCTTGCTGAGGCTGACTCCCACGGGTCCTCCATTGGGTTCTGTGTGGGGCGGTGCCCCCGTCGTGCGTTTGCTACCGGATCAACGTTTCGATCCTAGTGACGGGTTCCCGCCTGTACGCGGTTTTACTGCTGATGCTGCTCGGAGACGCTCAGAGGCTGTCGAGCGCCGTGACGTACTCGTTCAGGTCACGCGCGTCGGGCAGCCCGTTGACGACAGTCCACCGCACCACGCCGTCCTTGTCGATGATGAAGGTGCCGCGGACCGCGCAGCCCTTCTCCTCGTCGAAGACCCCGTACGCGCGGGAGGTCTCGCCGTGCGGCCAGAAGTCGGACAGCAGCGGGTACTCCAGGCCCTCCTGCTCGCCGAAGACCCGCAGGGTCGGCACGGAGTCGTTGGAGACCGCGAGGAGCTGCACGTCGTCGTTCTGGAAGCGCGGCAGCTGATCGCGCAGCTCGCACAGCTCGCCGGTGCAGACGCCGGTGAAGGCGAACGGGTAGAAGAGCAGCACGACGGCCTTCTCCCCCCGGAAGTCCGAGAGCCGCACGGTGGCGCCGTGGTTGTCCTTGAGCTCGAAGTCCGGGGCCTTGTCGCCGACCTCGATCGCCATCTCTCGCATCCCTTCGTTCCTGCTTCACTGCTTTGGGCCGTTCGGGTGGCGCCAGCCTAGGCCCTGGGGGCCCGCCGGCCGCGAACGCGCACGCCCCGCCGGCCGGGGTCACCCGGATCGGCGGGGCGTGCGTGTCCGCTTCGACTGCGAGGCGCGGCTCAGCGCTTCTTGGCTGCGGCCTTGGGCGTCACCAGCTTGGTGGCGGTCCAGTCCTTGCCCACGCTGACGGGCTTGGCCTGGGAGAGGCCGGCGGTCTCGACTGCCTCGCTGATGTCGCTGGCCTCCACGAAGCCGGCACGGCCGGTCTTCGGAGTCAGCAGCAGGACGACGGCACTTTCGTCGACCAGCTCGATGGCGTCGACGAGTGCGTCGGTCAGGTCGCCGTCCTCTTCCCGGAACCAGAGGACCACGGCGTCGACCTCGTCGTCGTAGTCCTCGTCGACGAGGTCGCTGCCGATCTGGTCCTGGATGGACTCACGGAAATCCTGATCGACATCGTCGTCGTAGCCGATCTCCTGGACCACCTGGTCGGACTGGAAGCCAAGTCGGGTGACCGGGCTGTCCGCGTGGTCCGCGGTCGCGCTCACGGGGTGCCTCCTGCTCATGTTCGGTGAATGTCTTCGGCGGCGCGCGTACGCGCAGCATTGGGCGTAGTCCACACGGGCGCGGCGGATCGCGCAAGTACCCGGCCGCCGAGACCGTCGAAACGGTGACGATTGCGGCCGTCTCGCCGCAACTTTCAGCCTGCCCGTGTGCACCTCTGGTGATTCATCCCACACCATTCCAGCTCATTCGGCATTGCTTGAGGACTTTCCTACCTGTTTGAGGGACGAACGGCCTTGCGAAATCACCGTCCGGCATGGGCGTAAGGTGGCGTTTTAGCCGGATCGTCACCGGTCTCCCGTCCTGGAAACCCCGCCGACTCCGCGGATTACCCGGGGGTAAAGATGACGATCCCGGCCGAGCGTAAGACCATGGGAGGCGGCGCCCCCAGGTACGACTCCAGCACGACTCCGGCACGACTACCCCGACAGTGAAGGAACAGCGTGGCTTCCGCATCCGATCGCAACCCGATCATCATTGGCGGCCTTCCGAGCCAGGTCCCGGACTTCGATCCGGAAGAAACCCAGGAGTGGCTCGACTCCCTCGACGCCGCCGTCGACGAGCGGGGCCGCGAGCGCGCCCGCTACCTGATGCTGCGGCTGATCGAGCGGGCCCGCGAGAAGCGCGTGGCCGTGCCCGAGATGCGCTCCACGGACTACGTCAACACGATCGCCACCAAGGACGAGCCGTTCTTCCCCGGCAACGAGGAGATCGAGCGCAAGGTCCTCAACGCCACCCGGTGGAACGCGGCCGTCATGGTCTCGCGCGCCCAGCGCCCCGGAATCGGCGTCGGCGGCCACATCGCCACCTTCGCCTCCTCCGCCTCCCTCTACGACGTGGGCTTCAACCACTTCTTCCGGGGCAAGGACGAGGGGGACGGCGGTGACCAGATCTTCTTCCAGGGCCACGCCTCCCCGGGCATCTACGCCCGCGCCTACCTCCTGGACCGGCTCTCCGAGCAGCAGCTCGACGCGTTCCGCCAGGAGAAGTCGAAGGCCCCGTACGGCCTTTCCAGCTACCCGCACCCGCGGCTGATGCCGGACTTCTGGGAGTTCCCGACCGTCTCGATGGGCCTCGGCCCGCTCGGCGCGATCTACCAGGCCCGGATGAACCGGTACATGCAGGCGCGCGGCATCGCGGACACCTCCAAGTCCCACGTATGGGCGTACCTGGGCGACGGCGAGATGGACGAGCCGGAGTCGCTCGGCCAGCTGTCGATCGCGGCCCGCGAGAACCTCGACAACCTGACCTTCGTCGTCAACTGCAACCTCCAGCGCCTCGACGGCCCGGTGCGCGGCAACGGCAAGATCATGCAGGAGCTGGAGTCGCAGTTCCGCGGCGCCGGCTGGAACGTCATCAAGCTGATCTGGGACCGCTCCTGGGACCCGCTGCTGGCCCAGGACCGCGACGGCATCCTGGTCAACAAGATGAACACCACCCCGGACGGGCAGTTCCAGACGTACGCCACCGAGTCGGGCGCGTACATCCGCGAGCACTTCTTCGGGGGCGACCAGCGGCTGCGCGCGATGGTCGAGAACATGACCGACCAGCAGATCCAGCACCTGGGACGCGGCGGCCACGACCACAAGAAGGTCTACGCGGCGTACGCGGCGGCCAAGGCGCACAAGGGCCAGCCGACGGTCATCCTGGCGCAGACGGTCAAGGGCTGGACGCTCGGCCCGAACTTCGAGGGCCGCAACGCGACGCACCAGATGAAGAAGCTGACGGTCGACGACCTCAAGCGCTTCCGCGACCGCCTGCACATCCCGATCACGGACGCGCAGCTGGACGCCGGCGCCCCGCCGTACTACCACCCGGGCCGCGACTCCCCGGAGATCCAGTACATGCACGACCGGCGCAGCGCGCTGGGTGGTTACGTGCCGACCCGCGTGGTGCGCGCGAAGCCGCTGCAGCTGCCGGACGAGAAGACGTACGCCGCCGCGAAGAAGGGCTCGGGCCAGCAGTCGATCGCCACGACGATGGCGTTCGTCCGCATCCTGAAGGACCTGATGCGGGACAAGGAGATCGGCAGGCGCTTCGTGCTGATCGCGCCCGACGAGTACCGCACCTTCGGCATGGACGCCTTCTTCCCGAGTGCCAAGATCTACAACCCGCTGGGCCAGCAGTACGAGGCGGTCGACCGCGACCTGCTGCTCGCGTACAAGGAGTCCCCGACCGGCCAGATGCTGCACGACGGCATCTCGGAGGCGGGCTGCACGGCCTCGCTGATCGCCGCGGGTTCGGCGTACGCGACGCACGGCGAGCCGCTGATCCCGGTCTACGTCTTCTACTCGATGTTCGGTTTCCAGCGCACCGGTGACCAGTTCTGGCAGATGGCCGACCAGCTCGCGCGCGGTTTCGTCCTCGGTGCCACCGCCGGCCGGACCACCCTCACGGGTGAGGGCCTCCAGCACGCCGACGGCCACTCCCAGCTGCTGGCGTCGACGAACCCGGGCTGCGTGGCCTACGACCCGGCCTACGGGTACGAGATCGCCCACATCGTCAAGGACGGCCTGCGCCGCATGTACGGCCCCGAGGCCGAGGACGTCTTCTACTACCTGACCGTCTACAACGAGCCGATCCAGCACCCGGCCGAGCCGGACGGCGTCGACGCCGAGGGCATCCTCAAGGGCATCCACCGGGTGTCCGAGGGCACCTCGGGCACCATCGGGGCGCAGCTCATGGCCTCGGGCGTGGCGGTGCCGTGGGCGCTGGAGGCGCAGCGGCTGCTGGCGGAGGACTGGGGCGTCCGGGCGGACGTCTGGTCGGCCACCTCCTGGAACGAGCTGCGGCGCGAGGCCGTCGAGGTGGAGGAGCACAATCTGCTCCACCCGGAGGAGGAACAGCGCGTGCCGTACGTGACGCGCAAGCTGTCCGGCGCCGAGGGGCCGTTCGTGGCGGTCTCGGACTGGATGCGGGCGGTGCCGGACCAGATCTCGCGGTGGGTGCCCGGTACGTACACCTCGCTGGGCGCGGACGGCTTCGGCTTCGCGGACACGCGCGGCGCGGCCCGGCGCTTCTTCCACATCGACGCCCAGTCGGTGGTCCTGGCGACGCTGACCGAGCTCGCCCGGGACGGGAAGATCGACCGCTCGGTGCTGAAGCAGGCCGTCGACCGCTACCAGCTCCTGGACGTGGCGGCCGCCGAGCCGGGCGCGGCGGGCGGCGACGCCTGACGGATGCGGTGCGCCGACGGTGGCCGAAGTCCGGGCCGAGGCCGGCGCCGAGCGCAGGGAACTGCTGAGAACGGTCCCCGGGGACTCCCCCGGGGGCCGTCTCGGCTTTATGGGTTCTTTACGATGCTCCGCATGAAGGAACTCTCCCGCCAGCTGCTGTGGGAGCGGCGGAGCCAGACCCCGCTGCTCGTCCTCGCCGTGGGCTTCGCCGTCGCGTACGCCGTGCCGATCGTGGCACCGGACGCGCCTCCGGTCGTGCACCGGGCGTGCCTGGTCACCGAGTGGGTGGTGTGGTCGGCCTTCGCCGGCGACTACCTCGTCCGGCTGGGCCTGTCGCCCGCCCGGAAGGCCTTCGTCCGGACGCACTGGATGGACCTGGCGGCTGTCCTGCTGCCGATGATCCAGCCGTTGCGGCTGCTGCGGCTGGTGTCCACGCTGCTGCTGGTGGGGCGGCGGGCCCGGATGGCTCCGCAGATCCGGCTCACCACGTACGTGGCGGGGTCGGTGGTCGGGCTGCTGATGTTCGGTTCGCTGGCAGTGCTGAGCGTGGAGCGGGACGCTCCCGACGGCAACATCAGGAACCTGGGCGACGCCCTGTGGTGGTCGGTCACCACCATGACGACGGTCGGCTACGGCGACCACTCCCCCACGACCGGTCTGGGCCGGCTGCTGGCGGTGGGGCTGATGCTGTCGGGGATCGCGCTGCTGGGTGTGGTCACCGCCAATATCGCGGCCTGGTTCATCTCCCGCTTCGAGCGCGACGACCGGGCGGAGCGGGAGCAGACCGCCGCGATCGCCGAGCTGGCCGCGGAGGTACGGGCGCTGCGCGCGGAGGTCGCCCGGCTGGGCGGACCGGCCCCGGGCGCGCCGGCCGGCGGACCGGCTCCGGACCCGGGTGCCGCGGCCCTGGTCCCGGCCGCGGCGCCCGGCGCCGCTGCGGTCGTGCGGCCTAGTGCTCCCACACCTTGAAGGCCCTCACCTGGTAGGGCGATTGGGGCAGCCAGACCCCGTCGCCCGGATAGGTCTGGAACTCCCCGGTCTCCGCGCACTCGGCCGACTGGTACGTGGTCACCGGGCGGCCCGTCCGGTTGGCGAGGTCCTGGGCGCTCTTGCCTGCGGGCAGGGCCGTGCAGCTGTTGACGTCGAGGGTGCTGAGCTCGTGGACGTGCCGGACGCCCTTGAACTCCGGTTTCGCCCACAGGCACAGCTGGCCGGCCGCGCAGGTCCCGAGCGCGGCGGGCGCCGGCCCGGCGACGGGGCGCCCCGGCACGGTGCGGGTCGGGGCGGCGGCGGCCTGGGCGGCGGCGCGGGAGGCAGCCGCGTGGGCGGTGGCGGCCTGGGCGGTGGGCGCGGTGCTCGGGACGAATGCGGTGAAGGCGAGGACGGCGGCGGCCAGGACGGTGGTGCCGCGCGGGCTGTTACACGTACGCATGACGGGTCAACTCCTTGTGGACGCGGTGCGCCCCGGACCGTTCCGGAGCGCCGTTGGCACCACGCTGACCTGCGGAGACGGGCGGACGGAAGGGGCCGGGGCCGGGTCCACCCGGATAGGCGACAGCCCCGCCGGGTCCCTCCGGCGGGGCTGTCGCGCGTACGGGGTTGACGCCTGCGGGGCGCCGGGTGCGGGCCGTCAGACGTGCGCCGCGCCCGCCCCTTCGACGGCGTTCTCGCCGCGCTTGGTGAAGCAGGCGACGACGGCGGCGAGGACCGCGACGACCCCGGCGACGGTGAAGGCCGTGCCCATGCCGTCCACGAACGTCTCGTGCGCGACCTTGGTGATCGCCTGCGCGACGGCCTCGGGGGCGCCGGGCGGTACGGGCGCGATGCCGACCTGGATGCCGCGCTCGGCGAGCTCCATCTGCTCGGGGGTGAGCGGGGGCAGTCCCGCGGCCCGCCAGTTGTCCCCGAACGAGTTGCCGACGGTGCTGGCCATGACCGCTCCGAGGACGGCGGTGCCGAGGCTGCCGCCGACCTGCATGGCGGCCTGCTGGAGGCCGCCGGCGACGCCGGACAGCTCCAGCGGGGCGTTGCCGACGATGACCTCGGTGGCGCCGACCATGACGGGCGCGAGGCCGAAGCCGAGGAGGGCGAACCAGAGGGACATGACCGCGGTGCCGGTGCCCGGGGTGAGCTGCGCCATCCCGAAGCAGGCGGCGGCGGTGGCGACCATGCCGGCCACGAGCGGGATGCGCGGGCCGACCTTGGTGATGGCGATGCCGGCCAGCGGCGAACCGATGATCATCATGCCGGTGAGCGGGAGCAGGTGCAGACCGCTGTCGACCGGGCTCATGCCGTGCACGTTCTGCAGGTAGAAGGTGACGAAGAACAGGCCGCCCATGAAGGCGAACGCCATCAGCACCATCAGCACGGTGCCCGCGGACAGCGGCAGCGAGCGGAACATGCCCAGCGGGATGAGCGGTTCGCGGACCCTGCCCTCCCAGAGCGTGAAGAGGACGAAGCCGAGCACCGCGGCGGCGAGGAAGAGCAGGGTCTTGTAGTCGCCCCACCCCCACTCGGCGGCCTTGATCAGGGCCCAGATGAGGGAGAACATCGCGCCGGACAGCAGCAGGATGCCGAGGACGTCGAAGGAGCGCGGGGCCTTCGCGGCCCGGTGGTCGACCAGGATGAACAGGCCGAAGAGCAGGGCGACGATGCCGACGGGCACGTTGATGAAGAAGACGGACTGCCAGCTGACGTGCTCGACGAGCAGGCCGCCGACGATGGGCCCGGCAGCGGTGGAGGCGCCGATCACCATGCCCCAGATGCCGATGGCCATGTTCAGCTTCTCGGCGGGGAACGTGGCGCGCAGCAGTCCGAGCGCGGCGGGCATCAGCAGGGCGCCGAAGAGGCCCTGGGCGACGCGGAAGCCGATGACGAGCTCGACGCCGGTGGACAGCCCGATCGCGGCGGAGGAGACCGCGAAGCCGGCGATGCCGATGAGGAACGTCTGGCGGTGGCCGAAGCGGTCGCCGAGCTTGCCCGCGGTGATCAGGGAGACCGCGAGGGCGAGGAGGTAGCCGTTGGTGATCCACTGCACCTCGGCGAGCGAGGCGCCGAGGTCCTTCTGGATCGCGGGATTGGCGACAGCGACGATCGTGCCGTCCAGGGTGACCATCATGACGCCGATCGCGACGGCGAAGAGGGTCAGCCAGGGGTGGCCGCGCAGCCCGGCGGGGGCCGGCGCCGATCCTGGTTCCTTAGCGGGCACCTGATCGTCGACGGTGATCTGACTAGTCATGCGAGCAGGTTAGTGACAGCGGCTGACACTTCACAGACGGCGTAACCACACGGTAACTGTCACGTCGGTCACAGGTAGCCTGACCGCTCACTCAGCGTCAGATCGACGCCGGACCAGCTGCGGAGGGGGACCCTCGGTGATGACCGACGAGCGGCCGGCGCCGGCCGCCCCGGCGGCCGGGCTGCGCGAACGCAAGAAGCGGCGCACCCGGGACGCACTGCTGCGCGCCGCCCTCCTGCTCTTCATCTCCCAGGGGTACGAGCAGACGACCGTCGACGAGATCGCCGAAGCGGTGGACGTCTCCCAGCGCACCTTCTTCCGGTACTTCGCCAACAAGGAGGAGGCCGTCTTCGCGGTGCAGGACCTCGTCGAGTCGCACTTCGTCGCCGAGCTCCGCGCCCGTCCGGCCGCCGAGGGGCCCCTGCGGGCGATGCGGGCCGCCGTGCTCGCCGCCTGGGACACCGTCGAGGAGGCCCTCTCCGACGTGGTCCCCGTCGAGCTCTACATGCGCAGCTACCGGCTGATCGAGTCCACCCCGGCCCTGCTCGCCGTGCACCTGCGCCGCTCCACCGAGCTGGAGGAGCGGATCTCCCGGCTGATCGCCGAGCGCGAGGGCCTCGACGTGGACGCCGACCCGCGGCCCCGGGTCGCCGTCGCCGCGTTCTCCGGTGTGATGCGGGTGACCGGGCGGCTGTGGGGCCAGGGCGAGGACACCAGCGTGGCGGCCATCCGGCGGATGACCGAGGCGTACCTCGACCAGATCGGCCCGGCCCTGGCGGCCGACTGGCGGACCGCGCCGCCCGGGGCCCGGGCCTGACCGAAGCACTTGCCCCGCCCGCCCGCGCCGCCCGGGGCCCGGGCCTGACCGAAGCACTTGCCCCGCCCGCCCGCATCCATGCCACGGACGGCCGTGAATCCCGTCACCCCACACGCCGTAGCCGCGGGGGTTCTCCTACGCTGGTCTCAGTGAAACTGCCCGGCCCCGCCCTCCCCGCCGCCCCCGGCGCCGACCCGCGCCCCGCCGCCCTGCGCATCCTGCTCGCGCTGGCGGTCGTCTTCGTCATGCTGGCGACCACGGGCTGGACCGCGGTCCACCGCCCCGAGGGCGGCACCCCGCTGCGGGCCGCGGCCCTCGCCGCCTGGGCGCAGGCCCGGATCGACGGCCGCCCGGTACCGGCCGCCGGCGCGCCCGCCCGGACGGTCGCCCGCTTCTTCGCGGGCCTGGACCGCTCCCAGCGGACCCGGCTGGCCGAGGGCCACCCCCTGGTGGTCGGCAACCTCGGCGGGGTGCCCACCGCCGTCCGCTACCAGGCGAACCTCCACGGCCTCGCCCAGGCGGAGCAGGTCGAGAACGCGCGCAGCCAGGACGTGGCGCTCACCCCGGCCGACCGGGCCGCGGCCACCCGCCGCGCCCACCGGCTCGCCTCGCTCGCCGGGTCCGGCCGGCAGATCCTCTCGTTCGACCCCACCGGTGGCGGCCGCGTCGCGGAGGTCTTCGGTGACCTGGACCGGGCCCGCCGGGTCTCGGTGGTCGTCCCGGGCGTCGACACGGACCTGATCACCTTCGAGCGCACCCAGCGCCGGTTCACCGCCCCCGTCGGCATGGCCGAGTCCCTGTACGAGACCCAGCGCGCCGCCGCGCCCGGCAGCCGCACCGCCGTCATCGCCTGGGCCGGCTACACCGCGCCGACCGGGGTCGGCGTGGACGCCGCCACCGGCCGGATGGCCGTGGACGGCGCCGTCCGGCTCAACGCGCTGGCGGCGGCCCTGCCCGGGAACGCGAGCGTGGCGCTGTTCTGCCACAGCTACGGGTCGGTGGTGTGCGGGGTCGCCGCCCGCGCGCTGCCGCCGCGGGTCACCGACGTGGTGGTGCTGGGGAGCCCCGGGATGCGCGCGCAGAACGTCGAGGGGCTGCACACCTCGGCCCGGGTGTGGGCGACCCGTGACGAGGACGACTGGATCGCGGACGTGCCGCACCTGGAGTTCGGCGGGCTGGGCCACGGGGCCGACCCGGTGGCGCCGGAGTTCGGCGCGCGGCTGCTGTCCTCGGCCGGGGCCAGGACCCATACCGGCTATTTCGCGCCAGGGACGGGCTCTGTGGAGAATTTCGCGAAGATCGGAACCGGCGCGTTCGGTTCCGTTGTCTGCGCGACCGGGGACGACGCCTGCCGGAGCGGAATCTCCGGGGACGCGCAGGACTGACGCGCGTAGAGGCCCGGCAAACGGACCCCGCACCGAGGGGGACGCGCGGGGGCACCTCCCTCTACGATGGCCCGCATGGGTGACGTACTGGCCGGAAACCATGCCGTCTGGGAGTTCGACTCGGACTCGGTGCTCATCCGCTTCGCACGGGGCATCAGAGCGCCGAGGCTCTGGCAGGCCCTCGGCTCGCGCCGGGTCCCCCTCGAAGCGGTGTCCGGGCTGACCGTGACCGCGGGGAAGCGGAACACGGTGGTTCTGCGCGCCCTCCCCCGGCCGGGCGCCGATCCGCTGATGGAGGCCGCCGACGGGCAGTTGCGGGAGTCCTGCGACCCCTACCGGCTGGTGCTGCCCGGCGACCGGGCGCCGCAGGCCGAGGCCTTCGCCGACGCCCTGCGCGCCCGCCTCGGCCCCGACGCCGCCGAGCCCTCCGGGGAGTTCCTTCTCGACGCGGCGCAGCCCCCGGTCCAGCTGAAGGCGTACGACGCGCGGGTCGGCTTCGACGGTTCGGCCGTGACCTTCCAGTGGTCCCGTACGGGCGCCACCGGCACCAAGTGGAAGGCGGGCGACCAGCGGTATCCGCTGGCCGCCCTCGCCGGGGTCGAGTGGGTCTCCCCGAGCGGCTCGGCCGGCCACCTGCGGCTGCTCCTGCGGGACGCCGTCGGCGACCCCCGCCCGGACCACGACCTCGCCGCGGCCGTCTTCGGCGTGGGCTGCGGGGCGGTGCACGAGTCGCTGCCGTTCGCCGCGGCCGTCCTCGCCGCCCTGCCCGGCCGCACCCCGGTCGCCTCGGTGCCCCGGGCCCGCTCCGGCGGCGACGACCGGCTGCGCCACCTGAGCGAGCTGTACGGCGCGGGCCTGCTGACGGACGCCGAGTACGCGGCGCTGCGGGAGCGGTTCGCGGCCGAGTCCCGGTAGGGGCGCGGCCGGGGAAACAGCGGCGGTCCGGGGCGCGTAGGCCGCTCAGTCCTCGCGGGCCGCCGAGGTGGAGCTCATGTCCGGGTAGCGGTCCCCCGCGACCCGGCCGGCGATCGGCTCCAGCAGCGCCAGCTCCGCCTCCGTCAGGGTGATCCGCGTCGCCGCCGCGTTCTCCGCGAGCCGTTCCGGCTTGCGGGTGCCCGGGATCGGCACCACGGTCAGCCCGTGCACGGCCGCCCGCTGCTGCACCCAGGCCAGGGCGATCTGCGCCGGGGTGGCGCCGTGCGCCCGGGCGATCTCCCGGACCGGGGCCAGCAGTTCGGCGTTGGCCTTTGCGTTGTCGCCGGTGAACCGGGGCTGGTGGGCGCGGAAGTCTCCCGCCGGCAGGTCCGTGCCCGCGTCGGCGAAGGCGCCGGTGAGGAACCCGCGCCCGAGCGGGGAGTACGGGACGAAGGCCACGCCCAGCTCGGCCGCGGCGCCGACCGCGCTGCGCTCCACGTCCCGGCTGAACAGCGACCACTCGGACTGGAGCGCCGCGATCGGGTGCACGGCGTACGCCTCGCGCAGCTCCGCGCCGGTGACCTCGCTGAGCCCGAGGTGGCGCACCTTGCCCTCGCCCACCAGTTCCGCCATGGCGCCCACCGACTCGGCGAGCGGCACGGCCGGGTCGCGGCGGTGCATGTAGTACAGGTCGATGACGTCCACCCCGAGCCGGCGCAGGCTGTCCTCGACGGCCCGGCGCACGTACGCCCGGTCGTTGCGGATGCCCCGGAAGTGCGGGTCGTCGGTGCGCTCTATGGCGAACTTGGTCGCCAGGGTGACCCCGTCCCGGTGCGCGGCCACGAACGGCGCGAGGAACTCCTCGTTGCGCCCGCGGCCGTACACGTCCGCGGTGTCGACGAGGGTGACGCCGGCGTCCAGCGCCGCCTCCAGGGTCGCCCGGGCCGCCGCCTCGTCGGTGTCGCCGTAGAACTCGCTCATGCCCATGCAGCCGAGGCCCTGCACGCCGACCTCCGGGCCCCCCTTGCCGAGTGCGACCCGGTCGATGGTGGTGCCGTGCTCCGTCATGGCCGTACCTTCCCCGCGACCGCCTCCACCGGCGTCGCGTTCGTCGAGGCGGAGTCCGCCGGCGCCGCGTGGTGCGGGGCCGGCTTCGCCGCGTACAGGTCGATCTTGTAGTCCAGTACCGCGAGCGCGTCCGTCAGCTCCGTGATCCGGGTCCGCACCTCGCGCCGCGTCCGCTCCAGCAGCTCGCGCCGCTCGTCGACCGTGTGCCCGCCCTCGCGCACCAGCCCGGCGTACCGGACCATGTCCGCCACCGACATCCCGGTGGCGCGCAGCTTGCCCACGAAGGCCAGCCAGTCGAGGTCCTTGTCGCTGAAGCGCCGCTGGCCCGAGTGGGAGCGGTCCACGTGCGGCATCAGGCCGATCCGCTCGTACCAGCGCAGCGTGTGCTGGGTCAGACCGGTCCGCGCCTCGACCTCGCTGATCGTGTACCGCGTCTGCGTCAGGCTCTGGCTCATGCCTCCACGCTAAAACCTTGGAGTGCACTCCAAGCAAGTAGGCTCGGCCGCATGGAGAGCGTGGAGGCCGTGAACAGCATGGAAAGCCTGCGGATCATCGAGAGCTGGCCGGCGGCGACCGCCGCGGCGGCCGTCGTACGGGCCGACGGGAGCACGGCCGGGTCACACGGCCCCCTCGACCACCGCTTCCCCCTGGCCTCGGTGACCAAGCCGCTCGCCGCGTACGCCGCGCTGGTGGCGTACGAGGAGGGGGCGCTGGAGCTGGACGACCCGGCCGGGCCCGAGGGCTCGACGGTCCGTCACCTGCTCGCGCACACCAGCGGCCTGGCCTTCGACGAGCACCGCGCGACGGCTCCGCCCGGACAGCGCCGGCTGTACTCGAACGCGGGCTTCGAGGAACTCGGCGACCACATCGCGAAGGCCACCGGCATCCCCTTCGCGCAGTACCTGCACGAGGCGGTCTTCGAGCCGCTGGGCATGGCGTCGAGCACCCTGGAGGGTTCGCCCGCCAAGGACGGCGTGTCCACCGTCTGCGACCTCGCCCGGTTCGCGGCGGAGCTGCAGGCCCCCCGGCTGCTGAACGTCCGCACGGTCGCCGCGGCCACCTCCGTCGTCCACCCCGGCCTGGGGGGCGTCCTGCCGGGCTACGGGCACCAGTCCCCCAACGACTGGGGCCTCGGCCTGGAGATCCGCGACGGGAAGTCCCCGCACTGGACGGGCACCGCCTCCTCGCCCCGCACCTTCGGGCACTTCGGCCAGTCCGGCACCTTCCTGTGGGTGGACCCGGACGCGGGCGCCGCGTGCGTGGCGCTGACCGACCGCGCCTTCGGGCCGTGGGCCGTGTCGGCCTGGCCCCCGTTCACCGACGCGGTCCTCGCCGAGCTCGCCGCCGGCCGCGCGTAGGGCGTCCCGGCCGCTACGGCAGTTCCAGGATCAGCAGCTCCCCCGGGGACCCGGCGGTGACCTGCAGGTCCTTCTCCGCGGTGATCCGCACCGAGTCCCCGGGGCCCAGCTCCTCGCCGTCGAGACGCAGGTCCCCGCGCACCACGTGCAGGTAGACCCGCTCCGCCGCCGGTACGGCCACCCGCTCGCCCGCGCCGGGCCGCCGGACGTGCAGGACGGCGCCGGCCGCGGGGATCGCGTACGGGGTCCCGTCGGCGAGGTTCCGCAGCACTTCGTACGAGGGAGCGCCGCCCGCGGCGAGCGGCGCGAGCCAGAGCTGCACGAAGCGCAGCCGCCGCCCGCCGTCGTTGCGCTCCGCGTGCCGGATGCCGGCTCCGGCGCTGAGCCGCTGTACGTCCCCGGGCCCGACCAGGCCCTTCTCGCCGGTGGTGTCCTGGTGGGTGAGCTCGCCCTCGACCACCCAGGTCACGATCTCGGTGTGGCTGTGCGGGTGCTCGTCGAAACCGGCGCCCGGCGCGAGGGTCTCCTCGTTGCAGGCGAGGACGGGGCCGAAGCGCAGGTTGTCCGGGTCGTAGAAGGACCCGAAGGAGAAGGCGTGCCGGGTGGTGATCCCGGCGGGCACGTCCCCGCCCTCGTACCGGTCGGCGCCGCGGCGTACATCAATCATGGAGGCCACCGTAACCCCCGGGCACGGGGGCGGCGCGGGACCGGACTCCGCTCGGCCTCACCGATAAGGCAGTCTTGTCACGTGCCTCAACCCGAACGTGAGCATTCCCCCGCGACCCATCCCGCGCATCCCGTGCCCGCCCATCCCCACGTCGCGACCCTGCGGCGGCTGGAGAAGTCCTCCGGCCGGCTCGCGGCCAACGCGATCGCGCGGATGGACGAGACCCTGCCGTGGTACCGGGCGATGCCCCCGGAGAACCGGTCGTGGATCGGCCTGGTCGCACAGGCCGGCATCGCCGCGTTCACCGAGTGGTTCCGGCACCCGGAGACGCCTCAGGCGATCTCCACCGACGTGTTCGGGACGGCTCCCCGCGAGCTGACCCGGGCGATCACGCTGCGCCAGACCGTCGAGATGGTCCGCACCACGATCGAGGTCATGGAGACCGCGATCGAGGAGGTGGCGGCCCCGGGAGACGAGTCGATCCTGCGCGAGGCGCTGCTGGTGTACGCCCGGGAGATCGCCTTCGCGACGGCCCAGGTGTACGCCCAGGCCGCCGAGGCGCGCGGGGCCTGGGACGCCCGGCTGGAGTCCCTCGTGGTCAACGCGGTGCTGTCCGGGGAGGCCGACGAGGGCGCGCTGTCGCGGGCGGCGGCGCTGGGCTGGAACTCGCCCGAGCACGTGTGCGTGGTGCTCGGCACCGCTCCGGAGGGCGACAGCGAGCTGACCGTCGAGGCGATCCGGCGCGCGGCCCGCCACCACAAGCTCCAGGTCCTCACGGGCGTGCTCGGTGACCGGCTGGTCGTCATCGCGGGCGGCAGCGACAACCCGATGCAGGTGGCGAAGTCCCTGATCGGCCCGTTCGCGGCCGGTCCGGTGGTGGCCGGTCCGGTGGTGCCCGACCTGCTGAACGCGACGAAGTCCGCGCAGGCCGCAGCGGCCGGACTGAAGGCCTGCACGGCGTGGCAGGACGCCCCGCGTCCCGTCCTGGCGGACGATCTCCTTCCAGAGCGGGCGATCGCCTCCGATCCCGCTGCGCGCGAGCAGTTGGTGGAGGAGATCTACAGACCGCTGGAGGAGGCGGGGTCGGCGCTGCTGGAGACGCTCAGCGTCTACCTGGAGCAGGCGAGCAGCCTGGAAGGGGCGGCCCGGATGCTGTTCGTGCACCCCAACACGGTGCGCTACCGGCTCCGACGTGTGACCGATGTCACCGGCTGGTCACCCTCCGATGTCCGTTCCGCGTTCACTCTGCGGATCGCCCTGATCCTCGGGCGTCTGGCCGACGGCGATCTTCAGTCCTAGACTTTTGTCGGACATCAACAATTACCCCGACGGTTCTTCGTCCCTGTCCCCACGGGCGGCGGGGGCCTACAACAAGAGAGAGTGTGAGGGTGCTCGTACTCGTCGCTCCCGGCCAAGGCGCTCAGACGCCCGGCTTCCTGACTCCCTGGCTCGACCTGCCCGGCGCCGCTGACCGCGTCGCCGCCTGGTCGGACGCCATCGGGCTCGACCTTGCCCACTACGGCACGAACGCCGACGCCGACGAGATCCGCGACACGGCCGTGGCCCAGCCGCTGCTCGTCGCCGCGGGTCTGCTGTCCGCCGAGGCGCTCGGCTCCCGTACGGCCTTCGGTGCCGTCGCGGGTCACAGCGTCGGCGAAATCACCGCTGCCGCGTACGCGGGCGTGCTGTCCGAGACGGACGCGCTGCAGCTGGTCCGCACGCGCGGACTGGCCATGGCCGAGGCCTCCGCCGTCACAGAGACCGGCATGGCCGCGGTCCTCGGCGGCGACCAGGACGTGGTCCTCGCCCATCTGGAGAAGCTGGGTCTGACCCCGGCCAACATCAACGGTGCGGGCCAGATCGTGGCCGCCGGCACCACGGAGCAGATCGCCGCCCTGGTGGCGGAGAAGCCCGAAGGCTCCATGAAGGTCGTCGCCCTCAAGGTCGCGGGCGCCTTCCACACGCACCACATGGCTCCCGCGGTCGCCACGCTGGCGAAGGCCTCCGAGGCCCTCTCCCCGGCGGACCCGGCGCTGACGTACGTGTCGAACAAGGACGGCCTCGTCGTCACCAAGGGCGCCGACGTCGTCGCCCGCCTGGTCGGCCAGGTCGCCAACCCGGTCCGCTGGGACCTGTGCATGGAGACGTTCGCCGAGCTGGGCGTCACCGGGATCGTCGAGCTGTGCCCCGGCGGCACGCTGACGGGTCTGGCCAAGCGCGCGCTCAAGGGTGTGCCGAGCGTGGCTCTGAAGACCCCGGACGATCTCGACAAGGCCGCGGCGCTCGTCGCCGAGCAGTCGGTCTGAGAGAAGGAGCCCACACAGCATGTCCAAGATCAAGCCGGCCAAGGGCTCCCCGTACGCCCGCATCCTCGGGGTCGGCGGCTACCGCCCGACCCGCGTGGTGCCCAACGAGGTCATCCTGGAGACGATCGACTCGTCCGACGAGTGGATCCGCTCCCGCTCCGGCATCGCGACGCGGCACTGGGCTTCGCCCCAGGAGACCGTCGCCGCGATGTCGGTTGAGGCCTCGGGCAAGGCGCTGGCCGACGCCGGCGTCTCCCCCGACCAGATCGGGGCGGTGATCGTCTCGACGGTCTCGCACTTCAAGCAGACCCCGGCGATCGCGACCGAGATCGCGCACCGGATCGGCGCGGGCAAGCCCGCCGCGTTCGACATCTCCGCGGGCTGCGCCGGTTTCGGCTACGGCCTGACCCTGGCCAAGGGCCTGGTGGTGGAGGGGTCGGCGCAGTATGTCCTCGTCATCGGCGTGGAGCGGCTCTCGGACCTGACCGACCTGGAGGACCGCGCGACGGCCTTCCTGTTCGGCGACGGCGCCGGCGCCGTGGTCGTCGGTCCCTCGGACGAACCAGCCATCGGCCCCACGGTGTGGGGTTCGGAGGGCGACAAGTCCGACACCATCAAGCAGACCGTGCCGTGGGACGAGTACCTCGGCAAGGACGGCGGCGAGAAGTTTCCGGCCATCACGCAGGAGGGCCAGGCGGTCTTCCGCTGGGCCGTCTTCGAGATGGCCAAGGTGGCCCAGCAGGCCCTCGACGCCGCCGGAATCGCCGCGGACGACCTGGACGTCTTCATCCCGCACCAGGCAAACATGCGGATCATCGACTCGATGGTGAAGACTCTGAAGCTGCCGGAGCACGTCACGGTCGCCCGTGACGTGGAGACCACCGGCAACACCTCGGCCGCCTCGATCCCGCTCGCTATGGAGCGGCTCCTGGCGACCGGAGCGGCGAAGAGCGGCGACACCGCGCTCGTCATCGGCTTCGGGGCGGGACTCGTCTACGCCGCGACGGTCGTTACCCTCCCCTAGGACCGGATGCGCATTCCGGTCCTGACACCCAGTTACTGAGAGAAGGAGCGCCACATGGCCGCCACCCAGGAAGAAATCGTCGAAGGCCTCGCGGAGATCGTCAACGAGATCGCCGGCATCCCCACCGAGGACGTCGCCGTCGAGAAGTCGTTCACCGACGACCTCGACGTCGACTCCCTGTCCATGGTCGAGGTCGTCGTCGCCGCCGAAGAGCGCTTCGACGTGAAGATCCCGGACGAGGACGTCAAGAACCTCAAGACGGTCGGCGACGCCGCCGACTACATCCTGAAGCACCAGGCCTGAGCCTGACGAGCGTTTGTCGCCACCTGGCGGTGGCGCCGTGACAATTCAGCACCCCCTGAGACGTGGAGAAAGAATTCCTGTGAGCCCGACCAATCGCACCGTGGTCGTCACCGGTATCGGCGCAACCACTCCGCTGGGTGGCGACAGCGCTTCGACCTGGGAAGGTCTGCTCGCCGGCCGTTCCGGCGTAAAGCCCCTGGAGGGCGAGCGCTTCGCCGAACTCCCGGTCCGCATCGCCGCCCGTGCCGCCGTGGACCCGAGCGAGGTCCTGCCCCGGCCGCTGGCCCGCAAGCTGGACCGCTCGGCGCAGTTCGCCGTCATCGCGGCCCGTGAGGCGTGGGCCGACGCCGGTTACACCGCTCCGGCGGGCGCCGAGGCCGCCGACGGCGAAGCCACCGGCCCGACCGTCGTGCCTGAGCGCCTGGGTACGGTGATCGCGTCCGGCATCGGCGGTGTCACGACCCTGCTCGACCAGTACGACGTACTCAAGGAGAAGGGCGTGCGCCGGGTTTCCCCGCACACCGTTCCCATGCTCATGCCCAACGGCCCGTCGGCCAACGTCGGCCTGGAGGTCAACGCCCGTGCGGGCGTGCACACCCCGGTCAGCGCCTGCGCCTCCGGCGCGGAGGCCATCGGCTACGCCGTCGAGATGATCCGTACCGGCCGTGCCGACGTGGTCGTCGCCGGCGGTACCGAGGCGGCGATCCACCCGCTGCCGATCGCCGCGTTCGCCAACATGATGGCGATGTCCAAGAACAACGAGCACCCCGAACAGGCCTCCCGCCCCTACGACAAGGGCCGTGACGGCTTCGTCCTCGGCGAGGGCGCGGGCGTCGTGATCCTGGAGTCCGCCGAGCACGCCGCCGCGCGCGGTGCCCGGGTCTACTGCGAGGTGCTGGGCCAGGGCCTGTCCGCGGACAGCCACCACATCGCGCAGCCGGAGCCGACCGGCCGCGGTGTCGCGGCCGCGGTGCAGAACCTGCTCGACAACACGGGCCTGGACCCGGCCGAGCTGGTCCACCTGAACGCGCACGCCACGTCCACCCCGCAGGGTGACACGGCCGAGCTGAAGGCGCTGCGCAAGGTGCTGGGCGACGACCTCGACCACATCGCGATCTCCGCCACCAAGTCGATGACCGGCCACCTGCTGGGCGGTGCGGGCGGGATCGAGACCGTCGCGACCGTGCTGGCGCTGTACAACCGGCTGGCCCCGCCGACGATCAACGTCGACGATCTGGACGACGACATCGACGCGGACATCGTGCGCGGCGAGCCGCGCAAGCTGCCGGCCGACGGCCCGATCTCCGCGATCAACAACTCCTTCGGCTTCGGCGGACACAACGTCACCCTGGCGTTCCGCACCGTCTAGTACGGCCGAACAGGCAAGGCCCGCCCGGGATACCGGGCGGGCCTCGTGCGTGTCGGGGGCTAGACGACCTGGTGGAGCCAGCGGACCGGGGCGCCCTCGCCCGCGTACCGGAAGGGCTCCAGTTCGTCGTCCCAGGGCTTGCCGAGCAGCTTGGCGATCTCGGCCTCCAGGTCGGTCTCGCCGTGGGCGGACCGGGCGAGGGCGGCGCGCAGCCGGTCCTCGGGGATCAGGATGTCCCCGTGCATGCCGGTGACGGCGTGGAAGATGCCGAGCTCCGGGGTGGAGCTGTAGCGCTCGCCCTCGGCGGTCGGACAGGGTTCCGCGGTCACCTCGAAGCGCAGCAGGTGCCAGCCGCGCAGGGCGGAGGCGAGTTTCGAGGCGGTGCCGGCTTCGGCCCGCCAGGAGAACTCGGCTCTCCAGGTGCCGGGGGAGGCGGGCTGCCTGATCCAGTCGAGGTTCACCCGCACCCCGAGCACACCCGCAACAGCCCATTCCACGTGCGGGCAGAGCGCGCGCGGCGCGGAATGCACGTACAGAACTCCACGTGTCGTCACCGGGACCTCCAGTGTGGGACGAGGTCGGGAATAAAACTCCAGAAAACGGACAGTATGTGACGTGATGTAATGTAACGGAATTTTTTTGACATTGCGCTACGGAACCTGCGGCCGAAACGCCACGGGAAAAAGCTACCGTGCGTCAGGGGTCGCGGTGTGACGTACGGTCGCTCCAAGGCCGGTCATCACAGAGCATTCACTCAGCAGGACGTCCCGGGGCGACCAGGGGGCGACGAGGAGGGACCCACCCATGCGCACCACCGCTCCGCGCCGCCGCGCGCGCCGGACCCTCGCGGGCGCGGGAGCGGCGGTGGTCCTGCTGGGCGGGGCGGTGACCGGGTGCGGCCCGGGCGGGTCGGGGGGAGAGGGCGAGCGCGGGGCGCAGTCCGCGCCGCGCTGGAACACGGCGCCCGCCTCGATCGCAGCCGTGGGCGACTCCATCACGCGCGGTTTCGATGCCTGTTCGGTCCTGGCCGACTGCCCGGAGGTGTCCTGGGCCACCGGGACCGACCCCGCGGTCCGCTCGCTGGCCACCCGGCTGCTCGGGGAGGCGCAGGCACCCGCCCGCAGCTGGAACCACGCGGTGACGGGATCCCGGATGGCGGACCTGCCGGGACAGCTCGCCGAGGCCGCCACGCACAAGCCCGACCTGGTCACGGTGATGGTGGGCTCCAACGACGCCTGCCGTCCGACGGCTTCCTCGATGACCTCGGTGGCGGACTTCCGGTCCGGTTTCGAGCAGGCGCTCGCCGGCCTGCGGGCCGCTTCGCCCGCCTCCCAGGTGTACGTCTCCAGCGTGCCGGACCTCCAGCGGCTGTGGGAGCAGGGCAAGGACCTCCCGATGGTCCGCCAGATCTGGAAGCTGGGCATCTGTCAGTCGATGCTCGCCGACCCGCTGTCGGCGGCCACGGGGGCGACCGCCCGGCGCGAACAGGTGCGGGCGCGGGTGGTCGAGTACAACGAGGTGCTGCGCGAGGTCTGCGCGAAGGACCCGCTGTGCCGCTACGACGGCGGGGCGGTGTTCCAGTACCCCTTCGACGCGCAGCAGTTGAGCCGCTGGGACTGGTTCCACCCGGGGCGGGACGGACAGGCGCGGCTCGCGGAACTGGCGCACCGCCAGGTCACGGCGGCCGATCCCCCGCGGTGACGCGGGTGGACCGGGAGCGGGTGTCAGGGCCCGCTCCCGGTCCGGTTCTTGGGTGTTTTCCGGCCAATCCGGACTAGGTGCGTCCCGCCGGTGTGTCGCGCCGGCGCGTCACGCGAGGTCGAGCGCGGCCGTCAGCCGGGTGTCGCCGTGGGCGTGGCTCGCGCGGACCTCGTAGGCGCCGCCGATCCGCTGCCAGCCGCGGGCGGCCTCGTCCCAGATCTCGAAGGCCCGGGCGGGCAGGCCGATCTCGACCTCGACGCTCTCGCCGGGACCCGCCTCGACGCCCGCGAAGGCGGCCAGCCAGCTCGCCGGCCGCTCCACGGCCGCGCTCCGGGCGCCGTCGTCCGCGCCGTCCCGGGGTGCCAGGTAGATCTGGACGACCTCGCGGCCGGGCCGGGTGCCGGTGTTGGTGACGCGGACCCGGACCGCGTCGGCGGTGGCCTCCAGCGACTCGTACGCCCAGTCCGTGTAGCCGAGGCCGTGCCCGAAGGGGTAGGCGGGGGCGATGCCCTCCTTCTCGTACGCCCGGTAGCCGACGAAGAGCCCCTCGCGGTACTCCAGGCGTCCGTCGACGGGCAGCACCTCGGTGACGGGCGCGTCGGCGAACCGGACCGGCCAGGTGGTGGGCAGCCGTCCGCCGGGCTCCGCGTCGCCGAGGAGCACGTCGGCCAGCGCGGCCCCGCCCTCCTGGCCCGGGAACCAGGTCAGCAGGACCGCGGCCACGTCCTCGCGCCACGGGAGCTCCACCGGGGAGCCCGCGTTGACGACGACCACGGTGTTCGGGTTGGCGGCGGCGACCGCGCGGACCAGGTCGTCCTGGCGGCCGGGGAGGGACAGGTCGCGGCGGTCGAAGCCCTCGGACTCCACGCGCTCGGTGGTGGCGACGACCACGACGGCGGTGTCGGCGGCGCGCGCGACCGCCACGGCCTCGGCGATGAGCGTGTCGGCGTCGCGCTGCGGGCCGAGGTGGAGCAGTGAGAACATGATCGCCTTGAGGGGCAGCGCGGTCATGTCGGGGACCTGGTAGGTCAGCGACACCTCGACGGGCTCCCCCTCGGTGAGGGTGGTCCGGGCGCGCTCGCTGGGGGCGCCGAAGAACGCCTCGAAGGGGTCGGCCTCGTCGCCCATCTCCTGGACGCCGGTCCACAGGGTCTCGCCGCCGACGGCGAGGGTGAAGGCGCCGAGCCCGCGGGTGCCGAAGGCGTGCTCGCCGCTCTCGCGCGGGAGGAACCTACCGGTGACCTCGATGCTCGCCATGGTGTCGTACGCGGCGCCCGCGGGCAGGTCGTCGCCGATCCACTGGACCTGGCCGGACGGCAGGGTGCCCTCGCCGATGACGGCGCCGGAGGCGTCGCGGCATACGGCGCGCAGGCCGAAGCCCTGGTCGGCGGGGACGAGTTCCTCGGAGGGGTCGGCGCCGACGGCGAAGGCCAGGGCCCCGTCCGGGAGGGCGGCCGTGAGGCCGTCCAGCGGGGAGACGATCCGCTCGGGGAAGACGGTGGCGGAGCCGCCGCCGAGGACCCGGGCGTCGCGGGCGGCGGCCCCGATGAGGGCTACGGTGCGTCCGGCGGAGGCGTCGAGCGGGAGGGCGCCGTCCTCGTTGCGCACGAGGACGAAACCACGGGCGGCGAGCTCCCGGGCCAGGGCCTGGCCGTCGATGCCTGCGGGCGGCTCGGCGACGGCGGCGGGGGCGCCCTCCAGGATGCCGACGCGGGCGGCGAGCCGCAGGACGTTGCGGACGGCCGCGTCGACGGCGGACTCGGGGACCTCCCCGGCGCGCACGGCCTCGGCGAGGGCGGGGCCGTAGACGGTGGCCGGGCCGGGCATGGCCACGTCGAGGCCGCCCTCGATGTCGCCGGTGGTGGAGCGCGCCGCCATCCAGTCGGAGACGTTGTAGCCGTCGAAGCCCCACTCGTCGCGCAGGACCTCGTTCACCAGGTCCCGGTTCTCGGTCATCGAGGTGCCGTTGACCCGGTTGTAGGAGGTCATGATGCCCCAGGGGTGGGCGTTCTCGACGATGGCCTCGAACGGGGCCAGGTACAGCTCGCGCAGCGGGCGCGGGGCGATGACGCAGTCGACGGTGAACCGCTCGGTCTCCGCCTCGTTGCCGGCGAAGTGCTTGACGGTGGTGCCGACGCCGCCGTCCTGGACGCCCTTCACGTAGCCGCTGCCGACCGCCCCGGTCAGGTACGGGTCCTCGGAGTAGCACTCGAAGTGCCGGCCGCCGAGCGGGGAGCGGTGCAGGTTCACCGTGGGCGCGAGGAGGACGTGGACGCCCTTGCGGCGCGCCTCCTGGGCGAGGAGCCGGCCGGCACGGCGGGCGAGCGCGGGGTCCCAGGCGGCGGCGAGCGCGGTCGGGGACGGCAGGGCGACGGAGGGGTCGTCGGCGGTCCAGCGCACGCCGCGCACCCCGATGGGGCCGTCGGACATGACCAGGGACTGCAGCCCGATCTCGGGGACGGCGGGCAGGGACCACATGTCCTGGCCGGCCAGGAGCCGGGTCTTGGTGTCGAGGTCCAGCTTGTCGAGCGCCGCCTCCACGGCGTCTTCACGGGTCTGGTCGTCGCGGGCCTGATCGGCATCGGTCACGGCCGTGCCTCCTCGTCGAGTGCGGGGGTGCGGTGGGTGCGGAGTGCGGTGGTGCGGCTGCGCCTGCGCGGTGCGGCTGCGCGGTGCGGCGCGGTCGCCCCCATCGTGGACCCGATACCTGGTGAACGGTAGGGTTCGTGATGCATTCGTGATATTCGGATGCCGTACGGTCCTGCTGGCGGCTGTGAACGAGGAGAGGGACCGGCGATGGCCAGGGCGAGGAGCGAGGAACGGCGCGGGGAGATCGTCCGCGCGGCCGTCGAGGTGATCGCGGAGCGCGGCTACCGGGGCGCGTCCCTGGCCGCGGTGGCCGAGCGCGTGGGCCTGACCCAGCAGGGGCTGCTGCACTACTTCCCGACCAAGGAGGCCCTGCTGGTCGCGGTCCTGGAGGAGCGCGACCGGTGGGACACGGGCGGCGGCTCGCGCGCCTCGGCCGAGACCTGGCGCCTGGACCTGCTGGCGTCGCTGGTGGAGTACAACGCCATGCGCCCGGGCATCGTGCAGACCTTCTCGGCGCTGCTGGGCGAGAGCGTGACCGACGGGCACCCGGCCCGGGAGTTCTTCACCGAGCGGTACGCGCAGGTCCGCTCCGAGATGGCCGCGGTGCTGCGCGCCGAGTTCGGCGACCGGCTCCCCTCGGGCCTGACCCCGGATCAGGCCGCGCCGCTGCTCACGGCGGTGATGGACGGCCTGCAGTACCAGTGGCTGCTGGCACCGGAGTCGGTGGACATGCCCGCCGCGTTCCGCTCGTTCCTGACCCTGTTGCGGGGTCCGGAGCCCGGCCGCCGACCCGAATGACCCGGCTGACCCGCCTGACCCGCGCGCGGCCCTATCGTCCCGGCGGTACGCCGAGCAGCGGGTCGTGGACCGGGCAGGACGGACGGCGCGCGGGCACCCGGCAGGGGGGCGGGTGCGCGGCCGGCCCGTCCAGGGCTCGTCGGGCGACCGGCGCCGGACCAGCAGGTGGCGGCCGCTGCCCGCCGCCAGGTGGGACCGGTACTCGTCCAGCAGCGGGTCCCCCTCCCCGGTCCGCGGGACGGGAGCGGCGCTACGCTGAGTCGGGCAGGAGGTGCTTGGTGCCCCACTGCCCCAGCGCCTCCAGGGCCGCGTTCAGGTCCTGGCCGAGCGGGGTCAGGGAGTACTCCACGCGCGGCGGGACCTCGTCGTACACCTCGCGGTGGACGATGCCGTCGGTCTCCAGCTCGCGCAGCTGGGCGGCGAGCACCTTCTCCGACACCCCCGGTACCAGCCGCCGCAGTTCGCCGAAACGGCGCGGCCGCTGCTCCAGCTCCCACAGGAGCGAGACCTTCCATTTGCCGTCGATCACGGACATCGCCGCGGCGATCCCGCAGTGATCCGCGCCGGGCCTTCGCGTCACCGCCATCGCGCACCCCTCCCACCTGCTCGCTCACCTCGGGGTAACCACCCACCCCAAAGTGCGTACTTGAGCGCCTCACGGCCTGCCACCAGGCTAAACGCCATGACCGACAACCACACGACGAAGCGTCCGCTCACCCTGCTCGGCCTCGGCGACATGGGCACCGCCCTCGCCCGCACCTGGCTCGCCGCCGGGCACCCCCTCACCGTCTGGAACCGCACCGCCGCCAAGGCCGCGGCCCTCGCCGCCGCCGGCGCGACCGTCGCCGCCGACCCCGCCGGGGCGGTCGCCGCGAGCGACCTGGTCGTGCTCTGCCTGCTGGACGACGCCAGCATCGACGACGTCCTGAAAAACGTGGACCTCACCGGCCGGGACCTGGTCAACCTCACCACCGGCACGCCCGCCGAGGGCCGCGCCCGGGCCGCCTGGGCCGCGGAGCGCGGGGCCCGGTTCGTGGACGGCGGGATCATGGCCACGCCGACGATGATCGGCGTCCCCGAAGCCGGGGGCTACGTCTTCTACAGCGGCTCCCGCGCCCTCTTCGACACCCACCGGACGGCGCTGGAGGTCCCGGTCGGCGCCCGCTTCGTCGGCGAGAACCCCGGACACGCCGCCCTGCACGACGTGGCGCTGCTGAGCGCGATGTACGGGATGTTCGCCGGGATCTCGCACGCCTACGCGCTGATCGAGGGCGAGGACATCGCCCCGAACGACCTGGCGCCGCTGCTGTCCGAGTGGCTGGGCGCGATGGGCTTCTTCGTCGGCAACGCCGGCGAGCGGCTCACCTCGCGGGACCTCACCTCGGGGGTGGTGTCCAACCTCGCCATGCAGGTCGCGGCCAGCGGCACCCTGCTGCGCACCGCCGGGGAGCAGGGCGTCAGCGCGGAGCTGATCGCCCCGTACCTGGAGCTGATGCGGCGCCGGCTGGACGCCGACCCGGCGGCCCACGGCGGGGAGGACACGGTCGGCGCCATCGCCCTGCTGCGCTCCGGGACCGCGGGCGGCCGGCAACTGCCGTAGCGGACCGGACCGGTGGACGGCGGCGCGGCGGCCCGGTGGAGGCGGATGCGCAGGGCCGCCGCCGGTCCGCAGTTCGCCGGGCTGCACGAGCTGGTCGAGGCCGCCTTCGGGGAACCGGTGCTCCGGGCCCTGGCGCCGGGTACGAGCATGCACTGGCTCCGCTTCAGCCGCCGCGCCACCCGGCCCCGCTGCGCCGACCTCCCGTGGGTCGTGCCGGTCGGGAACGGCCGCTACCGGGTGCGGACCGCCGGCGGCCGCACGCGGGAGACCACGGGCGTCGCCGAGACCGTCGGGCTGATCCTCGCCCTCCTGCCCGCCGGCGTGCGCAACTAGTAGACCGGCGGCGGTCCGAAGCCGGTCGACGGGGCGGCGGGCGCCGCCGGCTCCCCGGCCGTCCCCTGCCCCGGCGTGTCCGTGCCGGAGTCGCCCATCAGGTCACGGGCCATCAGCGTGGCCCCGGCCACCGCGCCCGGCATCAGGAACACCGCGACCAGCGGCACCAGGAAGGACAGCACCAGCGGCACGCCGAAGCCGAGCACCATCATCCGCCGCGCCCGCAGCATCACGAGCCGCTCCGCCAGGTCCACCTTGCGGCGCTGGAGCGCGACGGCGGTGAGCTCCTGGGTCAGGAAGTAGCCGGAGACGCAGAACCCGAGGAACGGGACCACCGTCTGCCCGATCACCGGGACGAAGCCCAGGGCGAAGAGCAGGATGCCGTAGAGCAGCACGCGGCCGAGCACCTTCACGCTGTCCCGGGCCGAGATCCACAGCTCCAGCCAGAGCGGGAGCCCGGACTCGGGCACGTCACCGCCCTCGCTGCGGTCGACCTGCTCCGAGAGGGACTCGTAGAACGGCTGGCCGATCAGCAGGGTCACGGCGGTGAAGGTGATGACCGCGAGGAAGAGACCCAGGCAGAAGAACAGGCCGGTCAGGAAGCCGCGGAAGAGCCCGGACCAGGGCGAGGTCCAGTCGTCGGCGAACGGCGTCGCCCACACCGTCAGGTCGTCGGCGCCGTAGGAGAGCCCGATCAGGGCCGCGGTGTAGAGGACGAGCGACACCAGTCCGGGCAGCAGCCCGAAGCCGAGCCACCTGCCGTGCCCGAACACCCATCGCTGGCCGGCCAGCAGATACCGGAAACCCCCCGCAAGATCACGCATGGGGTCAGTTTACGGCGAAGGCCGCACCCCCGAACGGGGAGTGCGGCCTTCAGATGTGCGTGGGCCGGTTCCGGCGTGCGATCAGCGGGAGCCGCTGGATCAGACGGCGAGGTCGACGGTGATGTTGCCGCGGGTGGCCTTGGAGTACGGGCAGACCTGGTGGGCCTTCTCGATGAGGTCCTTGGCGGTGGCGGCGTCCACGTTCGGGATCACGGCGGAGATCTTGACGATCAGGCCGAAGCCGTCGTCGTTCTTGCCGATGCCGACCTCGGCGGTGACGGTGGAACCGGAGATGTCGGCGTTCTCGTTCTTCGCGACGACGCCCAGGGCGCCCTGGAAGCAGGCGCTGTAGCCGGCGGCGAACAGCTGCTCCGGGTTGGTGCCGACGCCGCTGCCGCCGAGCTCCTTCGGCGGGTTCACGACGACGTCGAGCTGCCCGTCGTTGGTGGCGACGCGGCCGTCACGGCCGTTCTCGGCGGTGGCGACAGCGGTGTACGCGACATCGGACTGCTGGATGGACATGTAGAGGATCCTCCTGGTGATCGTCGCGACTCGCGCCCACGGGCCGCGACGGTGTGGAGTGAGCCTAACCGGTGAAAGAAACGATCATCTTTCCGGTGTTCTCTCCGCGCAGCATGCCGAGGAAGGCGGAGGTGGCGTTCTCGACGCCCTCGACGACCGTCTCGTCGTAGCGCAGCTCGCCCGAGGCCAGCCAGCCGGCCACGTCCTGGACGAACTGCTGCTGGAGTCCGGCGTGGTCCCCGACGAGGATGCCCTGGAGCCGCAGCCGCTTGCCGATGACCTGCATCAGGTTGCGCGGGCCGGGGGCGGCCTCGGTGTCGTTGTAGCCGGCGATCGCACCGCACAGGGTGGCGCGGCCGTGCACCTTGAGGGAGGAGATCGCGGCTTCGAGGTGGTCGCCGCCGACGTTGTCGAAGTAGACGTCGATGCCCTCGGGGGCGGCGGCGCGCAGCTGCTCGGCGACCGGGCCGTTCTTGTAGTTGAAGGCGGCGTCGAAGCCGTACTTCTCCGTGAGGAGGGTCACCTTCTCGTCCGAGCCGGCGGAGCCGATCACCCGGGAGGCGCCCTTGATCTTCGCGAACTGGCCGACGAGGCCGCCGACCGCGCCCGCCGCGCCGGAGACGAAGACGGCGTCGCCCTCCTTAAAGGAGGCGACCTCGAAGAGGCCCGCGTACGCGGTGAGGCCCGGCATGCCGAGCACGCCGAGGTAGGCGGAGAGCGGGGCGAGCGCGGCGTCGACCTGGGTGGCGTGCTTCGCGTCGAGGTCGGCGTACTCGCGCCAGCCCAGGTGGTGCAGGACGTGGTCGCCGACGGCGAAGCCCTCGGCGGCGGAGGCGACGACCTCGCCGACGGCCCCGCCCTGCATCGGCTCGTCGAGCCGGAAGGGCGGTACGTAGGACTTCACGTCGTTCATCCGGCCGCGCATGTACGGGTCCACCGACATGTGGAGGTTGCGCACGAGGATGCGGCCGGGTGCGGGCTCGGCGGACACAGGGACCTCGCGCAGGGCGAAGTCCTCGGCGACGGGCCAGCCCTGCGGGCGACGGACGAGGTGCCACTCACGGCTGACGGCGGGGATCTCGGTCATGGGGACTCCTGGATGCGGAAGAAATGCTTCACAACGTGAAACAACCATGCGCCTGGATATTTCATGTTGTCAAGTAAATGGGTACGCTGGTTCCATGCCCAGTCGTCGCGCAGACCCAGTGACCCTCGAGGTCGTCGAACTCATCGGCGACGTCGTGGCCCGCTACCACATGGAGTACGAGCACGTGGCCGCCAGCCACCAGCTCACGGGCGCCCAGGCCCGGGTCCTGAACCTGCTGGCCCTGGAGCCGCTGCCGATGCGCCGGATCGCGCAGAAACTGCGGTGCGAGCCCTCGAACGTGACCGGCATCATCGACCGGCTGGAGACCCGCGGCCTGGTCGAGCGCCGCCCGGACCCGGCGGACCGCCGGGTCAAGCTGGCCGCCCCCACCGAGGAGGGCCTCCAGACGGCGGACCGGCTGCGCGAGTCCCTCGACTTCGCGCGCGAGCCCCTGGCAGGGCTGTCGGCGCAGGAGCGGACGTCCCTGCGGGACCTGCTCAAGCGGATGCTGGGCTGACGGCCCGGCTCACCAGCAGGTGAAATCCCACCATTCGCAGGGCCGCGGGGTCTTCGTCGGGGTGGGCTTCGGAGTCGGCGTCGGCTTGGACTTGGCCGACGCCGAGGTCTTCGGCGGCTTCGCGCTCCCCGAGGCGCTGGGCGACGGCTTCGCGGACGTTACCGGCTTTACGGTGGCCCCCGCGTCGGGGGTCCCGGAGGACGGGCCCGTCGGGGCGGGCGCGGGCGCCGACGACGCCGGACCCGGCTTCGCCGCGCTCGCGGAGGACGCCGCGGGACCGGCCGTCTTCGTCGCCCCGCCGGCGGCCTTCGCCGGGGCGGTGGCCCGGCCCGGCGCACCGGCCGAGGGCGCCGCGGCGGACGGCGCGCTCGGGGCGGGCACGGGAACGCCGGGCACCGAGTCGTCGGTCAGCACCACGGTGGAGGCGCGGTCGCTGCCCTCCCCGTCGGTCGCCAGCCGGACCACCGCGAGCGCGCCGCCGGTCGCGAGCAGCAGGCCGAGCCCGACGTTCAGCACGGTCCGGCGGCGCCTGCGGTGCGCGGAGCGGCGCCGGGCGCCGGGGCGGCGCTCGTTCGGCGCCGACAGGACGACGAGGGAGTCCGCGTCGACGTCCGCGAACCCGTGCGGCCCACCGGGGCCCGGGACCGGGCGCGGCTCCGGGCCCGGTACCGGGTCCGCGGCAGACGCGGCGAACGCGGCGGGAGCCCCCGGGGCGCCCGGCGGGACGGGGGCGGCGGGGACGAGGTATTCGGCCGGGGTTCCGCACCCGGCGCACGCCAGTGCGCCGTTGAGGTGCCTCCGGCAGGCGTGGCAGTAGTTCATGGCGCCCGCAGGCTATGCGGTCACCGGCCACATCCGTAACGCGGGAACGTAAGGATCCTGTGTGGAATCGTGGCCTCCATGACAGCGACCCCGCCCGGACACCCGGGGCCCTTCGGCCCGGAAGCCTTCCAGCTCGTGCTGTTGCGCCGGATGGCCGACTTCCAGCCCGACCTCGCCGACCGGGCCCGGCACCGGCTGGGCGCCTCGCTCGCGGACCAGCGCGAGGCCAACAAGCGCTGGCAGGCCATGGTTCGCTCGCCCCGCTCGCGCGGAGCCCTGGCCCGGTACCGCTCGGTGCTGGGCCCGGCGGAGTCCGCCGAGCGCCGGAAGATCGGCGATCTGGAGTGCGAGGCCCTGATGTGGCCGGTGCCGCTCTGGCCCGACCTGCGGTTCGAGGTGCTGGCCGCGCCGGACGGGGCGGTGTGGAACGAGTGGCTGGTCCGGGCCCCCGGCGCGGCCGGTCCCGTACTGGAGTCGGCGCAGGACCTGCTGCCCTGGTCGGCGACGGTGGACGAGGTGGCGCGCGCCTTCGCGCCGGCGCGGCCGATGGAGGGCACCGCGCCGACCCGCTGGCGCCTCGCGTTCGCCGCCGGGGGGCGGCCCTGCGTGGCGGAGTTCACCTACGGCCTGCTCCAGCGGGTCGGGTTCGCCGACACCCCCCAGGGACCTGAGGACGACACGGTCCAGGGGCGACACGCCTAGGAGGCGAGGAAGGCCCGTACGCCCGCCGAGGTGGCGTCGTCGCCCAGCAGGTCGTTGTGCTCGATGCAGCCGACCTGCGCGTTGGCGGCTCCGGCGAGCGGGACGCTGTCGTCCGGGTTGACGATCTCGTCGCACGGGGACCAGAACGTCGCGTACCTCACCGCGCCCGGGGTCTCGTCCCCGGCGTTCAGGTTCTTCACCACGTACGAACCGGGCGTCATGTCCCGGCAGGCCTGGTCCCACAGGGCGCAGGCCCAGGCGGTGGAGGTGCCGCGGTTGGGGCCGGCCAGCGAGACCCAGTGGTCGACGGTGGCGGCGCCGCCCCCGAACTTCACGTACCAGCGGCTCACCAGCGAGCCGAAGGAGTGCGCGACGACGTCGACGCGGGCGGCGCCGGTCTGCCGGCGGACCTCGTCGACGTACGCGCCGAGCCGGCCGGAGAGGACCTCGTTGACGGACCGGTGCGTGTCGTAACCCCACGAGAAGAGCTCCGAGTCGGCGTACCCGGCGGCGCGCAGGTCCTCGCGCAGGGCCCCCCAGACGCCGGGGTCGGCGTTGTAACCGTGGACGAAGACCACCGGATTGCGCGGGGGCGCCTGGCCGGGGGCGTACCCGGTCCCCCGGTCGGCGGCATGGGCCGGGAAGGGCGCCAGCAGCGCCAGGCAGAGCGTCAGAAGTGCCAGGAGTCTCTGGCGGGTCGTCAGCATCGTTTCCCCCTTTACCTTGTTACGCACGAGTAGTGCGTGCGGTGCGCGCATGGTGCTGTCTGTCGGTACAGAAATCCACCCCCGTGCAGGCACCCGGCACCCCCGGCCGGAGCATCCCAACAGGCGGTTCACCCCATATGCCCGGGATGATATGAGAAGCGACCGGCGGTCCGCCGGTCTTCTTGCGTCAGCGCTCTCGGGAGGATCTGCCGTGACCGTCAGTCTTGAGCAGTTGCGCCGCTGCCACGTCGCCGTCGACCTGGGCGCGGCCCGGACCCGCGTGTACGTCAAGGGAGCCGGCCTCGTCGTCGACGAGCCCAGCGTCGCAGCGGTGAACACGCGCACCGGCGCGCTCATCGCCGTCGGAACCTTCGCCGAGCGGATGACGGGCCGCACGCCCGACTACATCCGGGTCGTGCGCCCCGTCTCCGGCGGCACCGTCGTCGACATCGAGATGGCCCAGCGGATGCTGCGTCACCTCCTCGGCGAGAAGCTGCGGCGCGCCCTGCGCCGCAAGCCCCGGCTGCGCGCCGCGGCCTGCACCCCGCACGACGCGGACCCGCTGGCCCAGCGGGCGACCGTGGAGACCCTGGTCGGGCTCGGCGCCCGCCGCGTCGAGCTGGTCGACACCCTGATCGCGGCGGCCGTCGGCTGTGGCCTGCCCGTGGAGCAGCCGACCGCGACGATGATCATGGTGTGCGGGGCGGCGGCCACCCAGGTGGCCGTCCTCTCCCTCGGCTCGATCGTCACCGCCGAGCGCATCCCGGTCGGCGGTGAGGCCATCGACCACGCGATCGTCCAGCACCTGCGCCACGCGCACGAGCTGATGCTGCCCAGCCAGGCGGTCCGGCCGCTCCAGCTGGCGCTGCACGGCAACGGCATCACCGCCGAGGGTCCGGCCTCCACCCTGATCCACGGCCGCGACGTGGCCACCGGTCTGGCCCGCTCGGTCCATGTGGACACCGCCGCCGTGCGCGACGCGATCTTCACCCCGCTGACCGCCGTCCTCGACGGCATCGGCAAGGTCCTGCGGGACTGCCCGCCGGACCTGGTGGCGGACCTGACGGACCGGGGGATCATGATGGTGGGTGGCAGCGCCCTGCTGCCGGGCCTGGACCAGATGCTGCGCGACGCCACCGGCATGCCCGTCGCCATCGCGGAACGGCCGGACGTGTGCGCCGTGCTCGGTCTCGGCGCGATGCTCGAAGGGAAGATCGCACCCATGGTTCTCAACCCGCTGGCCGGATGACGAACGCGGGACGGGAGCCCGACCGGTACCAGGAGCCGCCCAGCCTGCCCGTCCTGCTGGAGGCGGTGCTCAGCGTCGGCTCCGAACTGGAGCTGCACTCCACCCTCCAGCACATCGTCGACTCGGCGACCGGGCTGTGCGGGGCCCGGTACGGGGCACTCGGGGTCATCGACCCCGAGCGCGTCCGGCTGACCGGGCTGTTCACCTCCGGGATGACGGAGGCGGAGCGGGCCGCCGTGCCCCACCTCCCGGACGGCCGCTCCGGCCTGCTCGGATCCCTGATCGGCGACCCGCGCCCGCTGCTGCTCGACGATCTCACCCAGGACCCCCGGTCGGCCGGCTTCCCGCCCGGCCACCCGCCCGTGCACAGCTTCCTGGGCGTTCCGATCCGGGTGCACACCGAGGTCTTCGGCAACCTCTACCTCACCGAGAAGCACGGCGGCGGCTCCTTCACCGACGAGGACCTCGCCCTGCTGCGCGTCCTCGCCTCACAGGCGGGCATAGCGATCGGCAACGCCCGGCTGTTCGAGACCGTGCGCCGCCGGGAGCGCTGGATCGAGGGCGCGGCCGCGGTCACCACGACCCTGCTGGCCGGCCGCCCCGCCGCGGACGCGCTGATGTGCGTGGCGGAACGGGCCCGGCTGCTGGCGGACGCCGCGGCCGGGGTCGTCCTCCAGCCCACCCCCGAGGGCGGCATGGAGATCGTCGCCGCCTCCACCCAGGGCGAACCCGGGGACCTGATGGGAACGGCGATCGCGCCCGGCTCCCCGGTCCTGGAGCAACTGCTCGGCGGGGAAGCCGTCTTCATAGAGGACTCGGCGACGGACCCCCGGATGACCACGCACGTCCGGGAGCGCTTCGGCCCCAGCATGATGCTGCCCCTGCAGAGCGGCGGGCAGCTGATCGGCACCCTGGCCCTGCCCCGGGACCGGGGCGGACCGGCGTACGACGCCGTGGACCGGCTGCTGGCCTCGCAGTTCGCCTCGCAGGCGGCGCTGGCCCTCGTCCTGGCGGACGCCCAGCACGACCGGGAGCAGCTCGCGGTCTACGAGGACCGCGACCGGATCGCCCGGGACCTGCACGACCTGGTGGTCCAGCGGCTGTTCGCGACGGAGATGATGCTGGAGAGCACCCGGCGGAGGTCCTCGAACGCGGCGTCCGGGGACACCGTCGGCGACGAACTGGCCCGCGCCGTCGACGAGCTCGACTCCACCATCCAGGAGGTCCGCACCGCCATCTTCGCCCTCCAGCAGCCGCCGTCCGACGCCCCGACGACCTTCCGGGGCCGGGTCCTGCGCGAGACGGGAGGCGCGGCGGTCCTGCTGGGCTTCCAGCCGTCGGTGCACTTCGCGGGGCCGCTGGACGCCCTGCTGCCGGAGCCGGTGGCGAGCGACCTGCTCTCCGTCCTGCGCGGCGCCCTGGCCGCGGCGCACCGCCGCAGCGAGGTCGCCTCCATCGAGGTGGAGGTGGACGCGACCCCGTCCCGGGTCCGCCTGACGGTGTCGGACGACGGCCGTACGGAGTCGGCGTCCCGCGGCACGACGGTGACCTGGGAGTCACCGCTGTAGGGGCGGGCGGGGAGTCGGCGTTCCGGGGGCATCGGATCCACCGCCCCGGCGGACGCGGGCCCGCCGCTCTTCCACGTCGGACTCGTACGGCTCGTGGTCCGGCTCGTGGTCCGGCTCGTGGTCCGGCTCGTGGTCCGGCTCGTGGTCCGGCTCGTGGTCCGGCTCGTGGTCCGGCTCGTGGTCCGGCGTCGCGTCAGCCCCCGGTGCCCCGTCCTGGTGGTGGCCGGCACCGCCGCCTCGGCCGTCAGCCCGGATCTGCGCCCGCTCGGCGTGCTCCTCTTCGCCGCGGCCGCCTCCCCGCGTCCCGCGCCCTGCCCGCCGGGCAGCCTCCCGCACCGGGCCTGCCCTGACCGCGACGGCACCGCCTAGGGTGGCCCCGTGACGACGACCCGCCTCTCGGCCCGCGCGGCCATCGCCTCCCTCGCCGACGCCGGCAGCTTCGCCGAACTCCCGCCGCCCCCGGGCCAGTCGGCGCCCGACGGGCCGCTGGGATGGACCGGGTACGACGAATCCCGCGCCCGCGCCGCGCGGCGGACCGGCGAGGAGGAGTCCGTCGTCACCGGCGCCGCCCGTTTCGGGGGCGTCGAAGCCACCGTGATCTCCTTCGAGTTCGGCTTCCTCGGCGGTTCCCTTGGCCAGCGCACCGGCGACCGGCTCGAAGCCGCCCACGCCCACGCCCGCGCACACCGCCTGCCCCTGGTCTCCCTGATCGCGACCGGCGGCTCCCGCATGCAGGAGGGCATGCTCGCGCTGACCCAGCTCCAGCGCGTGGCCCGCCAGTGCGTCCTGACCCGCGCCGCCGGACTCCCCCAGCTGGCCGTCCTGCGCGATCCGACCACCGGCGGCGGCTGGGCCACCCTGGGGGCCGGGGCCGACGTGGTCCTCGCGCTCCCCGGGGCGCAGGTCGGCTTCGCCGGCTCCCGGGTCCGCCCGGCGGACGCGGACCCGGCGGCCTACACGGCCGAGGGGCAGTACGCCGCCGGGCACGTGGACGCCGTCGTACCCCCGGCCGAGCTGCCCGGGACCCTCGCCGACTGGCTCCGCGTGCTGACCGCGCCCCGCCCCGGCGGGCCCGTCGAGCCGCCGGCCGCGCTGGGCGGCGTACACGACGGGACACCGCCGGAGACCGGCTGGGACGCCGTCCGCCAGGCCCGCCATCCGGACCGGCCGCGCGCCGGGGCCTACCTGGACGCGTACTTCGCGCTGCGCCTGCCCCTCTCCGGGGACCGGGCGGGCGGTACCGACCCGGGAATGCTGTGCGGGTTCGGGCTGCGGGAGGGCCGCGCGGTCGCGTACGCCGCCCAGTGCGGCACCGCCACCCGCCCGGCCGGCTACCGGACGGCCGCCCGCGTCGTCCGGCTCGCGGACCGGCTCGGCATTCCCGTGCTCACCCTGGTGGACACCCCGGGCGCGGCCAACGACGCCGCCGCCGAACACGCGGGCGCCGGGCCCGCCATCGCGGACGTCTTCGCGGCGCTGGCCTCGGCGGCGGTGCCCGTCACCACCCTGCTGATCGGCGAGGGCGGCTCGGGCGGCGCCCTCGCGCTGGCCGCGCCGGGCAACACCTGGGTCACCCCCGACAGCTACTTCTCGGTGATCGCACCGGAGTTGGCGGCGGCCATCCTCAAGCGGCCCCCGGAGGCAGCCCCGGCGACCGCCGACCAGCTCCGCATCCGCCCCCAGGACCTGGTGGCCCTGGGCGTGGCACGGGGCGTGGTCCCGCTCCGGACCGGCTGACCGGACGGCCCCCGGGCACCGGGGGCGGCGACCGCACCCGGCAGCCGGTGGACGCCCGACCACCCGACGCCCGGCCCCAGGGGGCTACGCCTGCGGCGACTTCGCGTCGTAGCGGGCGAAGCCCCGCCAGCGCAGGGCGAGCAGGCCCAGCACCAGGACGCACGCGAGCCCGCCGCCCGTGATCGCCACGGCCGGCGAGGTCAGGTCGGCGACGGAGCCGGCGACGAAGTCCCCGAGCCGGGGGCCGCCCGCGACGACCACGATGAACACGCCTTGGAGCCGTCCCCGCATCTCGTCCGGGGCCGCGGCCTGCATCATCGTCGACCGGAACACCATGGAGATGGTGTCGGCCCACCCCGCCATGGCGAGGAAGAACAGCCCGATCCACAGGTTCCGGGTGAGTCCGAAGGCCGCGATGGCCAGCCCCCACGAGGCGACGGCGAGCAGGATCGCCAACCCGTGCCGGCGGATGCGGCCCTGCCAGCCGGAGAGCACCCCGCCGAGCATCGCCCCCAGGGCGGGGGCGGCCACCATCAGGCCGACCGTCTTGGCGTCGCCGCCGAACCACAGCACCGCGATGGCCGGGAACAGCGCCTTCGGCTGGGCGAGCACCATCGCGGCCAGGTCGGAGAAGAAGGTCATCCGGATGTTGGGCCTGGTCCCGAGGAAGCGCAGGCCGTCCAGAACGGAGGCCCGCCCCCGCACGCCCTCGGCGCGGTCGGGCTTCATCGACGGCAGCCGCCACTGCGCGTACAGGGCGGCGCAGAAGGTCACGGCGTCGATGAGGTAGGCGGCCTGGAAGCCCCACCAGCCGACGATCAGGCCGCCGAGCATCGGACCGGCCATGGTCCCGGTGGTCATGGTGACGGAGTTCAGGGCGTTGGCGGCGGGCAGCTGCTCGGCCGGCAGCAGCCGGGGGATCATCGCCGAGCGCGCCGGACCGCTGAGCGCGCCGCACACCGACTGGAGGGCGACGACGGCGTACAGGAACCAGACCCGGTGGTAGTCGAGCAGGGCCGCCCCGGCCAGCGCGAGGGACAGCGCGGCAGCGCCGAGGGAGGCGTACAGGCCGAGCTTGCGGCGGTCGAGGGTGTCGGCGATGGCACCGCCGTACAGGCCGAAGGCGACGAGCGGGACGAGCGAGAAGAGGCCGACCAGCCCGACGGAGAAGCTGGAACCGGTGATGTCGTAGACCTGGAGCGAGATCGCGAGCGCGGTCATCGCCTGCCCGACCCAGGAGATCATGCTGCCGGTCCAGAGCCGCCGGTAGTGCGCAGAGGTGCGCAGTGGAGTGAGGTCGGCGAATATCCGGAGCCGGGTGCGCGTGGGTGCGGTCGTACGGGTCACAGCGGATGGTAACCACCGCCCGGCCGCACGACCCAGACGATTTCCCCCGCTTCACACAGCGGCCACAGTCGCCCCACTCGGCCCCGGAGCCCCGACGCGGCCGGGCGCTTGCCGCTAACCCGCCACTATCACCCGACATTTGACCGAATCGGCGTGCGCTCCCCGCCTCGTGTTCGGCTCATGATGAAAAGACTCGTATGTCCAGGGAGGCGTAGTGATCGAACCTGGCAACAGCACCACGAGCGACAGCACCCCGCGTACCGGCACCCCGCGTACCGGCGCCGCGCACCACACGGTGCGTCCCGGCGTCCCGCCCGCCGTCCCCCCCGTCGTCCCCCTCACCGTCGGAGTCGAGGAGGAGTTCCTGCTCGTCGACGCCCGTACGTTCCGGGTGGTCCCCGCCGCCGGGCTCGTCCTCGCCACGGCCGGCGGCCTGCCGGGCGAGCTGCACCCCGAGGGCACCCGCTACCAGGTGGAGCTGTCCACCCCCGTCACGCACTCGGCGGCCGCGCTGCGCAAGGAGCTCGCGGCCCTGCGCCGCACCCTCGCGCGCGCGGCCCGCGCCCACGGCTGCCGGCTGCTGGCCTCGCCCTCGCCGGTCGTGGCCGTGGAGGGGCCGCTGCACCTGACCGACGACGAGCCGCGCCAGCGCGAGCAGCACCGCCGCTTCGGCTCGCTCACCGAGACCCTGGTCAGCTGCGGCCGCCACATCCACATCGGCACGCTCGACGTGGACACGGCGGTGGCCGTCTCCAACCGGGTCCGGCCCTGGCTGCCCACGCTGATCGCGCTGGCCGCCAACTCGCCGTTCTGGGGCGGCCGCGACACCGGCCACGCCAGCTGGCGGGCGATGGCCTGGGCGGGCTGGCCCTCGGCGGGACTGCCCCCGCACTACACCTCCACCGCGCACTTCCGGCGCTCGGTGCAGACCCTGCTGGGCTCCGGGGCGGCCCTGGACACCAAGATGGTCTACTGGGACCTCCGCCCCTCGGGGCACTGGCCGACCCTGGAGATCCGGGCGCCGGACATGTCCGCGGACATCGACACGGCCATCCTCCAGGCCGAGCTGACCCGGGCCCTGGTGGCCACGGCCCTGCGGGAGATCGCGGAGCGTCGCCCGGAGCCGGCGCTGCGGGACGACGTACTGCGCCTGGCGCGCTGGCGGGCGGCGCACGACGGGCTGGAGGGCTTCGGCCTCGACCCCCACACGGGCGCGGAGCTCCCCGCGGCCGACCTCGCGGAGGCCCTGCTGGACCTGGTCGCCCCGGAACTGGCGGCCGTGGGCGACCTGGACCACGCGGCGAAGACCCTGGCGGGCCTCCTGCGCGACGGCTCGGGCGCCCACCGCCAACGCGCGGCCTTCGCCCACCGCCAGGACCTGACGGACGTACTGCGACACATGGCCGACGAGACGGAGAACGTCTAGCCACCCGGCCGCAGTCCTTCCGGACCTGTACGTGTACCGGCCGCTCGGGGTGGGCGGGTGGGCGGGTGGGCGGGTGGGCGGGTGGGCGGGTGGGCGGGTGGGCGGCTCGGCCACGAGGCTCGTCCGCACCCCGCCTGACCCCGGCGGGTGTTTCGTACGCATCCGGCCCACGCGTCACGTGCGTCGGGCCCCCTCCGTCCGGTTGACCGCCTGGCGCGCCAGCCCGGCTGCCCCCCTGGTGGCTGGGACGATGCGCCCATGGCTTCCCGGGTAAGTACCGCCGAGCGTTCCGCGAAGGCTCGTATCGTCCTGCTGACGCTCGCTTCCGGTCAGTTCCTGATGGCGCTCGACAGCTCCGTCATGAACGTCTCCATCGCCACGGTGGCCGAGGACGTGGGCACGACGGTGACGGGCGTCCAGAGCGCGATCACCGCCTACACCCTCGTGATGGCCATGTTCATGATCCCCGGGGGCAAGATCGGAGCACTGATCGGCCGCAAGCGTGCGTTCATGATCGGATGCTGCGTCTACGGAGCCGGCTCCCTCACCACGGCCCTCGCGCCGAATCTGCCCGTACTGCTGCTGGGATGGGCGTTCCTGGAGGGACTGGGAGCAGCACTCATCCTGCCCGCCATCGTGGCGCTCGTGGCCGGCAACTTCGCCGTCGAACGGCGCCCCGCCGCCTACGGACTCGTCGTGGCGGCAGGGGCCGTGGCCATCGCGGTCGGGCCGCTCGTCGGCGGGGTCGCGACGACCTATTTCTCGTGGCGGTGGGTCTTCGCCGGCGAGGTCGTGGTGGTGCTGGGCATCCTCCTGCTCGCGCGCCGCATCGCGGACGCCCCGCCCGGTGAGCGCCGGAGCATCGACTTCACGGGCGCCGTCCTCTCCGCGCTCGGGCTCGGGGCCTTCGTCTACGGCGTGCTCCGGTCCGGCGAATGGGGCTTCTTCCAGCCGAAGCCCGGCACGCCCTCGTGGATCGGCGTGTCCCTGACGACGTGGCTGATGCTGACGGGCCTGCTGTTGATCTGGCTCTTCCTGCGCTGGGAGGCGAGGGTCGTCGAGCGGCGCGGGGATCCCCTCGTCGACCCCGGCATGTTGCGGAACAAGCAGCTGACCGGCGGCCTGACGATGTTCTTCTTCCAGTACCTCGTGCAGATGGGCGTCTTCTTCGTCGTCCCGCTCTACCTGTCGGTCGCTCTGGGCCTGACGGCACTGGAGACCGGTGCCCGCCTCCTGCCCCTCTCGGTGAGCTTGCTGGCGGCCGCGACCCTGATCCCGCGGTTCCTCCCGGACGTCTCGCCGCGGCGAGTGGTGCGGCTCGGAATCCTTGCGCTGCTCGCGGGCGCGGTGGTTCTGATGGCCGCGCTCGACGCGGACGCCGGCGCGGAAGTCGTCACCGGCCCCCTCCTGCTGATCGGACTGGGCATGGGCGCGCTGGCGTCCCAGCTCGGCTCGGTCACCGTGTCCGCGGTGCCGCAGGCCCAGAGTGCGGAGGTCGGCGGCGTGCAGAACGCCGTGACCAACCTCGGCGCTTCGATCGGCACGGCACTCGCCGGATCGATCATGATCGCCGCACTCACGTCCTCCTTCCTGGCCAGCATCGAGGCGAATCCGGCGGTCCCCGCCAGCGTCAAGACCCAGACCGGCGTCCAACTCCAGAGCGGCGCCCCCTTCCTCTCCGACGCCCAGCTCGTCACCGCGCTCGACGAGGCCGGCACGAATGCGGAGGTGTCCCAGGCGGCTCTGGACGCCAACGCCGCGGCCAGGCTGGACGGCCTGCGCGCGGCACTCGCCATCCTGGCCCTCGCCGCGCTCCTCGCCCTGTTCTTCTCCCAGCGGATCCCATCGACCCAGCCGCGCTCGGCGGAGCCGTAACCCTCCCCGCGCAAGGCGCTTCCCCGGCACCATCCGGCCGGGACGCACCCGGGACCCCCGTCCACGGCAGGCCGCGACGGGTCCTGCGGGGGGCCAGAGGCTTGCACGCGCCTCGCCTGAGGGTGCGACAGAGCCCGGACACGCCAAAGCCGCAGGCGCGATCGTTTCTGCACCTGCGGCTCGCAGTGGGGCGGGTAAGACACTGGTGTCGCTGGCGACCATGCTGGTCGCCTTCGCCCGCTACAGGCGCGACGGCAGCTTCGCCGTCCTGGGCGCCAACGGCGGGGGACGAAGCGGGCGTAGACGACCATGCCGAGGACTTCGACGAGGCTCTGGGTGACCACCACGACCGCAGCCGCTGAAAGGGCGTCGGGCAGGTAGCGGGGCGGACGCTGGGTGACCCAGGTCAGATCGGCCGCAGAGACGAGGTTGGCTGCGATCTGGGCGCCGGAGGCTCGCCGCCCACCACGATCACCCGCTGACCGGCGAACTCGGCCGGGCTCTTGTACTGCACGGTGTGGAGCTGACGGCCGGCGAACTCCCGGCGGCCGGGGACAGCGGGGATGAACGGGCGGGTCCAGGTACCGGTGGCGCTGATGACCGCGCGGGCCTGCCAGTCGCCGCAATCGGTCTCGGCGCGCAGGAAGGCACCGTCACGGTGGACCGGGTCGACCCACACGCCGCGCTGGACCGGAAGGTCGTACCGCTTCTCGCAGTCGGCGAGGTAGTCCACGACATGCTGCGCGTCCGGGTACGTCTGGCCGGGCTGGAGCGGCATGGGCCGCCCCGGCAGCGAGGAGTACCGGGCCGGGGAGAACAGGCGCGGGGAGTCCAGGCGTGCTGCCAGGCTCCGCCGGGCGCCACCTGTGCGTCGAGGATTACGTGTTCGACGCCCAGGCGGCGCAGGTGGTAGCCGGCGGCGAGTCCTGCTTGGCCGCCGCCGATCACCACCACGTCCGTGCGCTGCTTCATGCCGCCGGCTGGCCCTGCTCGGTCTTGGGGCGCATGAAGATGACCGCCACCAGCGCCAGCCCCACCACGACGCCGATCAGCTGCATGCCGATGAAGCCGGGCACGGAGGCCGGGGCGATTCCGGCGAAGGTGTCGGTGAAGGCGCGGCCGATGGTGACGGCCGGGTTGGCGAAGGAGGTGGAGGAGGTGAACCAGTACGCGGCGCCGATGTAGGAGGCGACCGCGACGGGTGCGAAACGGAGGCGGTCGCTCTTGGCCAGGCCGAAGATCAGCAGGATCAGACCGGCGGTCGCGACGACCTCGCCGAGGAGGAGGTTGCCGGCGGAGCGGTCGTGGGTGGACCACTTCACCAGCGGCTCGCCGAACATCGCGTCCGCGAGGATCGCGCCGACGATCGCGCCGACGATCTGGGAGGGCAGGTAGACGGCGAGTTCGCGTGCGGTGACGCCGGCGCCGCCGCGGCGGGCACTCCACCACTCGGCGAGGGTGACGGCCGGGTTGAAGTGGGCGCCGGAGACCGGCCCGAGGAGAGTGATCAGGACGAAGAGGCCGAAGACGGTGGCGGTGGAGTTGGCCAGCAGCTGCAGGGCGACATCGTCGGTGAGCTCGGTGGCCTGGATGCCGGAGCCGACCACGATCGCGACCAGAGCCGCGGTGCCGACCAGTTCGGCGGCCGCGCGGGCGATCAGCGGGGTGCGGGGCGGGGTCGCGCCGGGTGCGGGCTGGGGCACGTCGGCGGCTATGGGACTTTCTGCTGCGGGGGCGGCGACGGGCTCGGTGGCGGTCAAGACGAGTTCTCCTCGGGCAGGGAGGCAAGGCGCGAAAAACTATGGACAGGACCGCTTGAGGTTCGCTTCGGCGGTGGACCGCGCGGTCTGGGCGAGGTCGGCGAACTGACCGGCGAGGGTTTCGATGACTTCCGGGCGCAGCCTGTAGTAGATGTACCGCCCGCATGGCTCGGTCTCCACCACCCCGGCCTCTCTGAGCACCTTCAGGTGGTTGGAAAGGTTCGTCTGCTTGGCGCCCGTCTCCTCCACGAGGTGGGTGGTGCAGAGCGTCTCGCGGGCGAGGAGGGTCACGATCTGGAGCCTGAGCGGGTCGGCCAGAACCCGGATCAGATCAGTGTCGACTGACGTCATCATGTGCTGATACTGTCACATCATCTGGGGCTGACACCAGTCCGAGCTGACCTTGTTGGCTCCTTTGAACGGGAACGCCATGTCCACACCCCTCCCTCCCCTTCTGCCGGACGAACGCCTGGCCGCGGGGGCTGCCCGGCTCCCCCTCGTCCGCGACATCCGCGACGCCATCGACGCGCACATCACCGGGCTGCTCGCCCGGCTCGCCCCCTGACCCCCCACCGCGACCGCAGTCGACCGACCCCAAGGAAGAAAAGATGTCCTCCGCTCCTGCCGCCTCCGTCCTCTTCGTCTGCATCCACAATGCGGGCCGCTCACAGATGGCGGCCGGGTTCCTGCGCCACCTCGCCGGAGACCGCGTCGAGGTCCGCTCCGCCGGCTCCGTGCCCGGCGACCAGATCAACCCCTCCGCGGTCGCCGCGATGGCCGAGCTGGGCATCGACATCTCCGACCAGAAGCCGAAGGTCCTCACCACCGAGGCCGCCCGGGCATCCGACTACATCATCACCATGGGCTGCGGCGACGCCTGCCCGTACTTCCCCGGCAAGACCTACCTCGACTGGCAGCTCGAGGACCCGGCCGGCCAGGGCGTCGAGGCAGTCCGCCCCATCCGCGACGAGATCAAGGGCCTCATCGAGGGCCTGATCGCCGAGATCGACGCCAAGAAGCAGGTCTGACGCCGGCGTCCGAGACGACCGCCGGCGACGGCATACGCAACGTCATCGTCATCGGCCCCGCCGGGTACACCGCCGCGCTCTACACGGCGCCCACCGACCTGAAGCCGCTCCTGTTCGGCGGTGCGATCTTCGCCGGTGGCTCGCTGACGACGACCCCCGAGGTCGAGAACTTCCCGGCCGCGGCATGTCCTGGTGCGCCACCTGTGATGGCCTCTTCTTCCGCGACCGCGACCGCGACATCGTCGTGGTCGGCGGCGGCGACACCGCCATGGAGGAGGCGACCTTCCTGACCCGCTTCGCCAAGTCCGTGACGGTCGTTCACCGGCGCTCGACCCTGCGGGCCTCCCAGGTCATGCAGAACCGCGCGTTCACGGACGCCGAGATCTCATTCCTCGTCGACAGCGAGATCACCGAGCTGTACGGCAAGGACGGCAAGCTCTCCGGTCTGACGGTCCGCAACATTTTCACCGCAGAGTCCCGCCACCTCGACGTGACGGGCCTGTTCATCGCCATCGGGCACGACCCGCGCAGCGAGCTCTTCACCGGACAGGTCGACTTGCACGGCGAGGGCTCCCTCAAGGTCCAGTATCCTTCCACGCGCGCCGGCCTGCCCGGAGTGCTCGCCGCGGGCGATGTCGTCGACCACACCTACCGCCAGGCCATCACGGCCGCCGGTACCGGCTGCCAGGCCGCGCTCGACGCCGAGCGCACGTGACCGACGCATCCTTCGAAGCCGATGTCCTCCAGAGCGGCAAGCCCGTGGTCGTCGACTTCTGGGCTCTCTGGTACGCCCCTGCCGTCAGCTCACCCCGCCGCTCGAAGCCATCGCCTCGGAGCACGGCGACCGGATCGAGCGAGGTCGCCCAGACGCTCCTCGGAGCAGAGCCCGAGGCGGTCTGGAGGGAGACGCGCCAGGTACAGTCCGGGCGCCCATCGCCTTGAGTCCGGGCCACCTGGCAGGCGTCCTGGTCGCGGGCATGCCCAGCAGCCCAACCCATCCGGGGACCCGAGGTGACGGACACATCCGTGGACCCTTGATCTCCGTCCCGGGCCGTTTCCACTGCGCAACGCTTTCACTACGGGCCGTTCCCCGCGTCGGCGGCAAGAACCGCAGGAGGGGCCGCCCTTCCGCGAGGAGGCCAGCTTCGCGGTCCGGAAACCACCCTGTCCGATAGGTCCGGATATGGGGCACAATCGCGTCCGCGTACCTGGTTTAGAATCCCCCGAGCACCCCCGTTCGCCGCGTAGACCAAACCAGTCCACCGCCAAGAGGTCCGGGGCAGATCGGAACCCCTGGGGGAAAGTCACGTGGAGCCCACGAATCAGCCTGCGCAAGGCATACCCGCCACGGCCGCCCATGGCGGTCGCAGGCGGAACGCGCGGGCCGGTGGCCGCCTCGTGGCGCTGGACGGACTGCGGATCCTGGCCGCGTTGATGGTGGTGTTCCACCACTACGTCGGTTACGGCGGCGCCGCCGCCGGGGCGGGCAACGCATGGTCGCGCCCGATCGCCCACGTCTTCCCGCTGGCCTCCAAGTTCGGGGCCTACATGTGGACGGGTGTCAGCCTGTTCTTCCTGATCAGCGGCTTCGTGATCGGCATGAGCACCTGGGGGCGGGGACTTGGCGACTTCTTCACGTCCCGGGTCGTCCGCCTGTACCCGGCCTACTGGTTCGGGGTGCTGGCGACCACCGCCGTGCTGACGGTATGGCCGATGGTGGCCCAGCCACTGCACGCGCACGAGGTGTTGGCGAACCTGACGATGCTTCAGGGTGCGATGCACATCACCAACGTGGACGCCTCGTACTGGACGCTCTGGTACGAGCTCTGCTTCTACCTGCTGTTCGCCCTCGTCGTCCGGCAGGGCCTCACCTACCGCCGCGTAGTCGCCTTCTGCATGCTGTGGACGGTGGCGGGACTGGGCAGTGTCGCGATGGAGTGGGGCCCCCTCCAGGTGATCGCGATGCCCTGGATCTCCTCGTTCTTCATCGCCGGTCTCGCCTACTACCTGATGTACCGCTTCCGGGCGACCCTGCTGCTCTGGGCGATCATCGGCGTCAGCCTGGCACTGTCCCTCATCTACGCCCGCGACCACCAGCAGGCGATCGACGCGGCGCTCGGCGGCCGGCACCTGCCGGCCTGGCCCGCCTACGTGATGATCATGCTGTGCTACGCGGTGATGGCCGCGGTGTCGCTCGGCTGGCTCTCCCGCATCCGCTGGCGCTGGCTGACGGTCGCCGGTTCCCTGACGTATCCCTTGTACCTGCTGCACGAGGCGATCGGGTGGACGGCCATCAGGCTGCTCCACGACCGGATCCCGAAGTGGACCCTGGTCGGGCTGGTCACGGTGGGCATGCTGGTGGCCGCTTACGCGGTGCACCGGATCGTCGAACGCCCGCTCTCCCGGCTGCTGAAGCGCGGTATCAGCTCGGGCCTGGCCGAACTCCGGGCGGGCGGTACCCCAGCACCGGTCGGACCCGCGGCGGGAGGCGGTTTGCAGCCGGGCGCGCCGGCGCCGACCGAAGCCGCCGCGCAACAGCCGGCAACCGTCCAGGTCTGAGCCTCCCTGTCCCCCCTACTGCGCGCAGGTCACGTACCCCGGGAGCGGGGTCTCCTTGACCAGGCGGCGGGGCACGGACAGGCCGAAGTGGTGTTCCAGGACGGCGAGGATGAGGCGATCCGCGTCCGGTTCGTCCGCGTGGCAGCCGTCCGGGGTGAGGACCCTGGCCTCGATCAGCTCCGGCAGCAGGAAGTCGGGGCAGTGATCTTGTAGGTGCCGGGAGCGGTGCGGACCAAGCGGCCGCCCCGGGCCCAGTGGCCGAGTGCCTGCTCAGGCTGTTGAAGGGCTTCCGGCCGGTGACGCCGCGCGCGCGAGCGATCCGTCGGGGCCGGGTTCGGGGCTCAGTCCGCTGATACGGATGACGGTGTCGCGTGCGGCTTCGAGGGCGACGGCGAAGCAGGCCCGGTCGGGATCCGACCCCTGGGATTCGACAGCGGTAACCATGACCGAGCGCAGGGCCTTGTAGAGCGCGAGCAGGCCCCGGAGTTCCTGGGTGGTCCCCGCGGGGTCCTTCGAGCGCGGGGACGCGACCTTTGAGGGAGTGTGACGCGGGGCGGAGAGGGCGCACTCGACTTCCCAGCGCCCGCGACAGAGGCGACCCGGCGACGTGGCAGGGTCGGTGCGGTGATCGGTCAGAGTGGTCAGCAGCCGGTAGGTGCCGGTGCTGCCGCTGCCATCGGTTCCGCGCACGAGGATGTCTGCCTCGATGACACGAACCGCAAGGCCGCCGATCCGGCTCAGATGGGAGTAGGCCGGGAACATGACCAGCACCGGCGGCCGACGGGCTTGGACCGCATGAGGAACTGGGTGCCGCGCCTAGCGCCCCTGGGCGCGAGCAGCACATGACCAGGTCAGAACGTTTCTTCTGACCCGGGGTGCGGTGGGGCGGGTGGGACTCGAACCCACGGCCGACGGATTATGAGTCCGCTGCTCTAACCGGCTGAGCTACCGCCCCTTCACGGCGTGGCGCGTACACATGTGCGCGCCGTCTGCCGCAGCATAGCCGCTCATACGATCTCCTGCCTCGGGTGCCTCGCATGATCGGCTTCGCCTGCTCAGAGAGACCGCGCTGAGGGCTGCCCGGTTCCAGAGGAGGGCAAAAAAGAAGAGGACCCACCCGGGGCCCTCTTCTTCCTTGCTCCCCCGGCTGGACTCGAACCAGCAACCCTCCGGTTAACAGCCGAATGCTCTGCCAATTGAGCTACAGGGGACCGCGCTCCCCCGACTGGACTCGAACCAGTAACCTGCCGATTAACAGTCGGCTGCTCTGCCAATTGAGCTACAGGGGATTGCTGCGGTGCATCGAACAGCCCACCTCCGGCCTTGCCGGGGGGCGACCGTCCGTTGCGAGACATAGATTAGCGCAAGCAGGGGGGTGCTCCGCCAATCGGTATCGCCAGCGGGCCGGGCTCCCCACGACGAAGGGTGGCAGGCATGCGGTACAAGGTCACGTTCGTGGTCGGACTGACCCTGGGTTACGTGCTCGGGACGAGGGCCGGGCGCGAGCGGTACGAGCAGCTGAAGAAGTCCGCGCGCGAAGTGGCGCAGCATCCGGTGGTGCGCAACGCCGCCGAGACCGCCGGGCACAACGGGCGGGAGTTCGCCGGGAAGGCCTTCACCGCGGTGAGCCAGAAGGTCGGCGACGCCGTGCCGCAGGGCCTGTCCGAGCGGGTGCGCGGCCTGCGCGACCGGGTCGGCGGCGGCGCCGAGGACGACTGGGGCACCAGCAACACCTGACCCCGTCGCGGGGCCCGCGGGGGCCCCTGGGGTCCCCGCGGGGCCTCCGGGGGTCCGCGGCGGTGGAGTCCGGCCGCGCGTGCGGCAGAATCCTACGCATGGGGATAGTCGCCGGGCTGGACAGCTCTTCCACCTTCACTCGTATCGTCGTCTGCGATGCCGATACGGGCGCCGTACTGCGCCAGGGGTACGCACCCCATCCACAGCCCACGGGCGAACCCGACGGCGCGAACCCCCACGAGACCGATCCGCAGGCCTGGCTGCTCTCGCTCGGCGAGGCCGCCGGCGGCGGGCTCCTCGAAGGCGTGCAGGCCATAGGGGTCTCCGCGCAGCAGCACGGCCTGCTGCCGCTGGACGCGCAGGGCGCTCTCGTACGCTCCGCGCTGGTCGGCAACGACAAGCGCGGCCAGGTCGCCGCCGCCGACCTCATCGACTCGCTCGGCGGCCGCCAGGCCTGGTCCGAGGCGGTGGGCGCGGTCCCGCACTCCGCGCAGCCGATAGCCAAGCTGGCCTGGCTGGCCCGTACCGATCCCGACGCCGCCCGCCGGGTCGCCGTGCTGATGTCCCCGCACGACTGGCTGGTCTGGCAGCTGCTGGGCCGGCCGGTCCGGCGGACCACCGACCGGGGCGGCGCCTCTGGGACCGGGTACTGGTCGGCGGCCACCGGTTCCTGGCGCCCCGACCTGGTCGACATGGCGCTCGGGCACCGGGCCCTGCTGCCCGAGGTGCTCGGCCCGTCCGATGCCGCCGGGACCACGCCCGAGGGTCTGCTGATCTCCGCGGGCACCGGCGAGACGATGGCCGCCGCGCTGGGGCTCGGCCTCGCCCCGGGCGACGCCGTGGTCTCCCTGGGCGCCTCCGGTTCGGTGATGGCCGTGCACCGCGAGGCCCTGTCGGAGCCGGGCGGCCTGATCACCTCCCTGGCCGACGCCAGCGGCCTGCACCTGCCGGTGGTGAACACCTCCAACGCCGTACGGGCCCTGCGCGGCACGGCGGAGCTGCTCGGCACCGACCTGGAGGGGCTCTCCGCGCTCGCGATGAAGTCGACGCCGGGCGCGCACGGGCTCGTGCTCCTGCCGTACCTGGAGGGTGAGCGGACGCCGAACCTGCCGCACACCGCCGGGACCCTGTCCGGGCTCCGCCGGGACTCGATGAAGCCGGAGCACCTGGCCAGGGCCTCCTTCGAGGGCATGCTGTGCGGGCTGGTGGATGCCCTTGACGTGCTGCGCTCGCGCGGTGTCGAGATCCGCCGGGTGTTCCTGCTCGGCGCGGCGGCCGAGCTGCCCGCCGTGCAGGCGTTTGCACCGGGCCTGTTCGGGACGCAGATCGTGGTCCCCGCGCCGGCCGACTACGCGGCGCTCGGCGCGGCCCGCCAAGCGGCCTGGGCGCTCGGCGCGGCGCGGGGCACGCTGGCCCCGCACACCCCGCCGGTCTGGCCGTCCCCGGCCGCGGAGGTCTTCGAACCGGACGAGGAGCTCCCGGCCTGGCGGGCGGTGCGGCAGCAGTACACCGCGACGCGGGAGCAGATCCACCCGGGCGCGTTCGCGTAGGGCGCACCGTACGGAACCGGAGTCCCCGGGCCCGCCGGCTGGCGCGGGGACGGGCCCGGGGCCGGGGCGTACGGCTGCCTACTCCTTTTGACCGGGCTTTGCGAAATCCGGTGGGGATCGGGCCGCCGGTTGGCCCAAGATGGGGTGAACCCCCCTCGATCTTGCCGACCGGAGCCTGCGCGTGCTCATACGACTTCTGCGGACCCACCTGGGTCCGTACCGGAAACCCATCGCTCTGCTGGTCCTGCTCCAGCTGCTGCAGACCAGCGCGAGCCTCTACCTGCCGACCCTGAACGCGGACATCATCGACAACGGTGTCGTCAACGGGGACACCGGCTACATCCTGCGCTTCGGCGCCCTGATGATGGCCGTCTCGCTCGTCCAGCTCGTCTGCAACGTCGGCGCCGTCTACTACGGCGCCCGTACCGCGGCCGCCTTCGGCCGCGACGTCCGCGCCGCGATCTTCGACCGGGTGCAGAGCTTCTCCGCGCGGGAGCTCGGCCAGTTCGGCGCCCCGTCCCTGATCACCCGTACGACCAATGACGTCCAGCAGGTCCAGATGCTGGTGCTGATGACCTTCACACTGATGGTCTCGGCGCCGATCATGTGCGTCGGCGGCATCGCCATGGCGCTCTCCCTCGACGTGAAGCTCTCCGGCGTCCTGCTCGCCGTGGTCCCCGTGCTCGGCCTGTCGGTCGGCGCGATCGTCTTCCGCACGCGGCCGCTGTTCCGGCAGATGCAGGAGCGCCTGGACACGGTGAACCGGGTGCTGCGCGAGCAGATCACCGGCAACCGCGTGATCCGCGCGTTCGTCCGCGACGACTACGAGAAGGAGCGCTTCCGGGAGGCCAACGCGGACCTGACCGGCGTCTCGCTGGCCGCCGGCAAGCTCCTGGCGCTGATGTTCCCCACCGTCATCGTGGTCGTGAACATCTCCAGCGTCGCGGTCATCTGGTTCGGCGCGATGCGCGTCGACAGCGGCGGCATGGAGATCGGCCAGCTGACGGCGTTCCTCGCCTACCTGATGCAGATCGTCATGTCCGTGATGATGGCCACCTTCATGTTCATGATGGTGCCCCGCGCCGAGGTCTGCGCCGAGCGCATCCAGGAGGTCCTGGACACCGACTCCAGCGTCGTCCCGCCTCTCGACCCGGTGCGCAAGTTCGCCCGGCATGGGCAGCTCGAACTGCGCGGCGCCGACTTCCGCTACCCGGGTGCCGAGGTGCCCGTGCTGCGCGGGGTGGACCTGGTGGCCCGGCCCGGCGAGATCACCGCGGTGATCGGCTCCACCGGCAGCGGCAAGTCCACGCTGCTGGGGCTGGTCCCCCGGCTGTTCGACGCGACGGGCGGCGAGGTGCTCGTCGACGGGGAGGACGTACGCCGGCTCGACCCGGACCTGCTGGCCAGGACGGTCGGCATGGTCCCGCAGAAGCCGTACCTGTTCTCCGGAACGGTTGCCTCCAACCTGCGCTACGGGCGCCCCGACGCGACCGACGAAGAGCTGTGGCGGGCCCTGGAGGTCGCGCAGGCCAAGGGCTTCGTGTCGGAGCTGGAGGGCGGCCTGGAGGCTCCGGTCAACCAGGGCGGAACCAACGTGTCCGGCGGCCAGCGCCAGCGCCTGGCCATCGCCCGCACCCTGGTGCAGCGACCGGAGATCTACCTGTTCGACGACTCCTTCTCGGCGCTCGACTACGCCACGGACGCGGCCCTGCGCGCGGCGCTCGCCCGGGAGACGCAGGACGCGACCGTGGTCATCGTCGCCCAGCGGGTCTCCACGATCCGCGACGCCGACCGGATCGTCGTCCTGGACGAAGGCCAGGTGGTGGGCGAGGGGCGGCACCACGAACTGATGGCCGGCAACGAGACCTACCGGGAGATCGTGCTCTCCCAGCTGACGGAGGCGGAGGCCGCATGAGCGGGCCCGGAGGACGGATGATGACGGGGCCGGCCCAGCGGTCCATGGACTTCAAGGGCTCGGGCAAGCGCCTGCTGGGCCAGCTCGCGCAGGATCGGGCCAAGCTGTGGGGCATGGTCGGCGCGGTCGTCGGCAACGTCGGCTGTGCGGTCGTCGGGCCGAAGATCCTCGGCGACGCCACCGACCTGGTGTTCGCGGGGATCGTGGGGCGGCAGATGCCGTCCGGGATCACCAAGGAACAGGCCCTGGAGCGGATGCGGGCCGACGGGCAGGGCGGCATGGCCGACATGCTGTCCGGCACCGCCTTCACCCCCGGCAAGGGCATCGACTTCGGTGCTGTCGGGGTCGTGGCGATCTGGGCGCTGGTGGTGTTCACGCTGGCCGGCCTGCTGATGCTGGTCGCGACGCGGCTGTCGAACCACGTCATGAACGGCACCGTGTACCGGCTGCGCGAGGAGCTGCAGGCGAAGCTGTCGCGGCTTCCGCTGTCGTACTTCGACCAGCAGAAGCGCGGCGAGGTGCTCAGCCGCGCCACCAACGACATCGACAACATCGGGCAGACGCTCCAGCAGACGATGGGGCAGCTGCTCAACTCGCTGCTGACCATCGTGGGCGTGCTCGCGATGATGTTCTGGATCTCGCCGCTGCTGGCGCTGGTCGCGCTGGGGACCGTACCGGTCTCGATCTTCGTCGCGGCGAAGATCGGCAAGAAGTCGCAGCCGCAGTTCGTGGCGCAGTGGAAGACCACGGGCACGCTCAACGCCCACGTAGAGGAGATGTACTCGGGGCACACGCTGGTCAAGGTCTTCGGCCGGCAGAAGGAGTCGGCGGCGCTGTTCGCCGAGCAGAACGAGGAGCTGTACCGGGCCACGTTCAAGGCGCAGCTGGTCAGCGGGATCATGCAGCCGGTGATGTTCTTCATCTCGAACATCAACTACGTGCTGATCGCGGTCGTCGGCGGTCTGCGGGTGGCCTCGGGCACCCTGTCGATCGGTGACGTGCAGGCCTTCATCCAGTACTCGCGCCAGTTCTCGATGCCGCTGACGCAGGTCGCCTCGATGGCGAACCTGGTGCAGTCGGGCGTCGCCTCGGCGGAGCGGGTGTACGAGCTGCTCGACGCGGAGGAGCAGGAGGCCGACGCGGTGGTGCCGGAGCGGCCGGAGCGGCTGCGCGGGCAGGTCACGCTCGACAAGGTGGCCTTCCGCTACGAGCCGGACAAGCCGCTGATCGAGAACCTCTCGCTGACGGTCGAGCCGGGTCACACGGTCGCGATCGTCGGCCCGACAGGCGCCGGCAAGACGACGCTGGTCAATCTGCTGATGCGGTTCTACGAGGTCACGGGCGGGGAGATCGCGCTCGACGGCGTCGACATAGCGAAGATGACCCGCGAGGAACTGCGCGGGGGCATCGGCATGGTGCTCCAGGACACCTGGCTGTTCGGCGGGACCATCGCGGACAACATCGCGTACGGCGCCTCGCGCGAGGTCACTCGGAGCGAGATCGAGGAGGCGGCGAAGGCGGCCCACGCGGACCGCTTCATCCGCACCCTGCCGGACGGCTACGACACCGTGCTGGACGACGAGGGGGCGGGGGTCAGCGCCGGCGAGAAGCAGCTGATCACCATCGCCCGGGCGTTCCTGTCCGACCCGGTGATCCTGGTCCTGGACGAGGCGACGAGCTCGGTGGACACCCGGACCGAGGTGCTGATCCAGAAGGCGATGTCCCGCCTCGCGCACGGCCGTACGTCCTTCGTGATCGCGCACCGGCTGTCCACGATCCGCGACGCGGACGTGATCCTGGTGATGGAGAGCGGCTCGATCGTGGAACAGGGAACGCACGAGGAGCTGCTGGCGTCGGACGGCGCCTACGCGCGGCTGTACGCGGCGCAGTTTGCGCAGGCGGTCGCGGAGGTCGACTAGCCGAGGTCGACCAGCGGAGGCCGACCAGTCGACGCGGTCGGCCCGCCCGCCCCGCCGCGGGTGGGCGGGCCGGTCGCGGATCAGTCCAGGTAGCCGCGGAGCTGGTCGGCGAAGGCGTGGTCGCGGAGCTTGTTGAGGGTCTTGGACTCGATCTGGCGGATCCGCTCGCGCGTCACGCCGAAGATCCGCCCGATCTCCTCCAGGGTGCGGGGGCGGCCGTCGGCGAGCCCGTACCGCAGCTGGACGACCTTGCGCTCGCGCTCGCCGAGGGTGGAGAGCACGGCTTCGAGGTGCTCGCGCAGCAGGAAGAACGCGGCGGACTCCACGGGAGAGGCCGCGTCGCCGTCCTCGATCAGGTCGCCGAGGGCGACGTCGTCCTCCTCGCCCACCGGGGAGTGCAGGGAGATCGGCTCCTGGGCGAGGCGCAGCACCTCCATGACCCGCGCGGGCGTCAGTTCCAGGTGGGTGGCGACCTCTTCGGCGGTGGGCTCGTACCCGCGCTCCTGGAGCATGCGGCGCTGGACGCGGACGACCCGGTTGATCAGCTCCACGACGTGGACCGGCACGCGGATGGTCCGGGCCTGGTCGGCGAGGGCCCGGGACATCGCCTGGCGGATCCACCAGGTGGCGTAGGTGGAGAACTTGTAGCCGCGGGCGTAGTCGAACTTCTCGACGGCCCGGATCAGTCCGAGGTTCCCCTCCTGCACGAGGTCGAGCATGGTGAGCCCGCGGCCCACGTACCGCTTCGCGACGGAGACGACGAGCCGCAGGTTCGACTCGATGAGACGGCGCTTGGCCATCCGGCCCATGACGACGAGCTTGTCGAGGTCGAGGGCCATCCGGGAGTCGAGGTCCGGGGTGCTGGCCAGCTTCTCCTCGGCGAACAGTCCGGCTTCCACGCGCCGGGCGAGGTCGACCTCCTCGGCGGCGGTGAGGAGCGGGATCCTGCCTATCTCGCGCAGGTACTGCCGGAACAGGTCGGCGGAGGGGCCCGCTCCGCTGTTGGCGTCGCTGCCGCTGCGCAGGCGCGGCGCCGGTACCGGTACCGGCTCGTGCAACTCCGGCACGTGCAGCTCCGGCTCGCGCAGCTCCGGTACGTCGGGCTCCTCGGCGGCCTCGTCCGCTGCTCCGTCCACGGCGTCGGCCTCTGCCTCGGCCTCGTCGGCCTCCGAGGACTCGCTCACGTTCACGGTCAAGGGCTGGGTCTGCACGGGGGCGGCCTCCAGGGCTCCGAGGACGGGGGCACCGCACCTCAGTGTGGCGTACGGCACATCACCGCCACGAGGGGCGTGCGAGCACTTTCTGGGTCCGGTACGTGACCGGATGGTTACCCCCCGGCGGGAACCCCGACGCGGATCGGACTCATGTCCGAGAAGATCGTTTTCAAGCCTGCGTACGAACCCACGTGACGGTGCGGGACCGCACGGGCCACGAGGTTCTGGTGCCGCAGCTGCGGGCGGCCGGCTTCGACCCGGTGCGCGTCACGGTGGAGACCGTGCCGTGGACCTCGGAGCCCGCGGGCCCCGGCGGCGGTTACTTCGAGCACCACCTCGTGCTGCGGCTGCCGGCGCGTGTCCGGCGCACCGCGATGGAGGTCGCGCTGCGGGCGGTGGCGCCTCGGGGTGGGCGGACTCGCTGGTGCAAGGACCTGCACGACGCGGTGCTGCTCGCCGCTCGCGCAGGACCGCGTACTGCCGTACCCGCTGCCGGCGGAGGTGTTCCGGAGGTCCGGGGAGTGGGAGGCGGGCGGTGTCCACACCCCGCCCGCGCTGTCCGTCACTTCGGCGGCTTCGAGGGCACCGACTGGACGGCCTTCGGCACGAGTACCCGGGGATCGACGTCTCGGGGAACCGGCACGTCCGCCGGCGGCTGCTGGACCTGCTGCGACCGACGTTCGCGCAGGCCGGTCAAGCGGCCTGCCGGGGTTCTGCCTGGGTGCCGGCGGGAGTTCGGCCTGCCGGTCAGGCCGGTTCGACGCGGACCGCGCAGACCTTGAACTCGGGCATCCGGGAGACGGGGTCCAGGGCCGGGTTGGTGAGGGTGTTGGCGCGGCCCTCGCCGGGCCAGTGGAACGGCATGAAGACGGTGTCCGCGCGGATGGTGTCGGTGATGCGCGCCGGGGCCACCGCGCGGCCGCGGCGCGAGGTCACCGCCAGCGGTGTGCCGTCGGCGACGCCGAGGCGGGCCGCGAGGCGGGGGTGCAGCTCGACGAAGGGGCCGGGGGCGGCGGCGTTGAGCTCGTCGACCCGGCGGGTCTGGGCGCCGGACTGGTACTGGGAGACCACCCGGCCGGTGGTGAGGAAGAGCGGGTACCGGGCGTCGGGGACCTCGGCGGCGTCGCGGTGGGAGACGGGGACGAAGCGGGCGCGTCCGTCGTCCGTGGCGAAGGCGTCGAGGAAGAGGCGCGGCGTGCCGGCGGCGCCTTCGGGGCAGGGCCAGAAGACGCCCTGCTCGGACTCGATCCGGGCGTAGGTGATGCCCGAGTAGTCGGCCGGGCCGCCCGCCGAGGCGCGGCGCAGTTCGTCGAAGACCTCCTCGGGGGCGGTGGGGAAGCCCTTCTCGACGCCGAGCCGGGAGGCCAGGCCGTGCAGGACCTCCAGGTCGGTGCGGACCCCGGGCGGCGGGGTCAGGGCGCGGCGGCGGAGCAGGACGCGGCCCTCCAGGCTGGTGGTGGTGCCGGTCTCCTCCGCCCACTGGGTGACCGGGAGGACCACGTCGGCGAGGGCGGCCGTCTCGGAGAGGACCACGTCGGCGACCGCGAGGAAGTCCAGGGAGCGGATGCGGTCCTCTATGTGGGCGGCGCGGGGGGCGGAGACCACCGGGTTGGAGCCCATCAGGAGCAGGGCCCTCACGTCGGTGCCGAGGGCGTCGAGGAGTTCGTAGGCGCTGCGGCCGGGGCCGGGGAGGCTGTCGGGGTCGACGCCCCAGACCCCCGCGACGTGGGCGCGCGCCGCCGGGTCGGTGAGCTTGCGGTAGCCGGGGAGTTGATCGGCCTTCTGGCCGTGCTCGCGGCCGCCCTGGCCGTTGCCCTGGCCGGTGAGGCAGCCGTATCCGGACAGCGGGCGGCCGGCTCGGCCGGTGGCCAGGCACAGGTTGATCCAGGCCCCGACGGTGTCGGTGCCCTTGGACTGCTGCTCGGGGCCCCGGGCCGTGAGGACCATGGCGGAGGAGGGCGCGCAGAACATGGCCGCCGCCTCGCGGAGCTTCGGGACGGGGACGCCCGTGACGCGTTCGACGTGCTCGGGCCAGTGCGCCATCGCGGCGGCGCGGGTTTCCTCCCAGCCGGTGGTGCGGGCGGCGATGAACGCGTCGTCCGTACGGCCTTCCGCGACGACCAGGTGCAGCAGGCCCAGCGCCAGCGCGAGGTCGGTCCCCGGGCGGGGCGCCAGGTGGAGGTCGGCCTGCTCGGCGGTGCGCGTGCGGCGGGGGTCGACGACGATCAGGGTGCCGCCGTTCTCCTTGAGTTCGGTGAGGTAGCGCAGCGCCGGGGGCATGGTCTCGGCCAGGTTGGAGCCGACGAGGATCACGCAGCCGGTGCGCGGCACGTCCTCCAGCGGGAACGGCAGACCGCGGTCGAGGCCGAAGGCCCGCTGGTGGGCGGCGGCCGCGGAGGACATGCAGAAGCGGCCGTTGTAGTCGATCTGCGAGGTGCGCAGGGCGACGCGCGCGAACTTGCCGAGCGCGTACGCCTTCTCGTTGGTGAGCCCGCCCCCGCCGAACACCCCGACCGCGTCACGGCCGTGGGTCCGGCGGGTGCGGGCCAGACCCTCGGCGACGGTGCCGAGAGCCTCCTCCCAGGTGGCCGGTTCCAGCCGCCCGGCGTGGGTGCGGACGAGCGGCTCGGTCAGGCGCACCCGGGAGGACAGCACGGCGGGGGCGGTGCGGCCCTTGCCGCACAGCGCGCCCCGGTTGACCGGGAAGTCCGTCCGCTCCTCGACCGCCACGCCCGTGCCGCCGGGCTCGGGCCGGAGGTTCATCCCGCACTGGAGGGCGCAGTACGGGCAGTGCGTGGCGGTGACGGAGGCTTCCGGGGGGTGCATGCCCCCCACCCTGCGTCGCCGGTGTTACACGGACCCCCGCCGCCGGTTACACCTCCCGTACGGCCGCCTCAGCGCCGCCCGCCGGGCGCGGTGAGGCCGGGCGCGGTGAGGCGGCCCGGCGCGGTGGGGCGGCCCGGCGCATCGCGGGCCGGTCGAGGACCTCGGCGTACATGATCCGGCCGTGGACGACGTCGAGGTTCAGGTACCCGGAGCCCGGGAAGAGGCACACGGTGCGGTGGCCCGGGCCGAAGGGCACGCCCGGTTCGTGGGGTGCGGTGGAGAAGCTCTGGCAGGAGTCGTCCCCGCAGCCGCAGTCCCGGACCATGCGCAGGTCGTGGGCGCAGATGGCGAGGGCGTGCTCCCCTTCTTCCCCCAGGAGCCGCACGAGGTCGGCGGCCAGGCCGGGGAAGACGTCCCGGACCAGTGGTGCGTCGTGATCGTTCACGGCCGGACCGTACCCGGCGGCCCGGCCGCGGGCACGCGGATATCCGCCCGGAGTCACCCGGGGCGCCGGGGGCATCCGGGGGCGCCTGGGCACGCGGGAGGGGCATCGGCCGCGCGGGGCTACTGGCCCGTCAGGTACCTTACGGTCAGGCCCGCCGTCCAGCCGCCGTCCACGGCGAGTTCGGCGCCCGTCATGTACCCGGCGGCGTCCGAGAGCAGGAACGCGACCGCCGCCGCGACCTCCCCGGGGACGCCGACGCGGCCCATCGGGGCTCCGGGGTAGTTGCCCTCGCCGGCCTGGATGCCGACCGGTGCGGTCATCGGGGTCAGGGTCATGCCGGGGTGGACGGAGTTCACGCGGATCCGCGCCTCGGCGAGCTCGACCGCGCCGATCTTCGACAGGCCGCGCACCGCCCACTTCGAGGCCCCGTAGCCGGCGCTGAGCGCGAGGCCGGTCAGTCCGGCGGCGGAGGAGATGTTGACGATGGACCCGCCGCCTCCGGCGCGCAGGAGCGGGATCGCGGCCTTGATGCCGATGAACACGCCGACGAGGTTGATCTCGACGACCCGGCGGAAGTGCTCGACGCTCTCGTGCTCCAGGAACTGGCCGGTGGATATCCCGGCGTTGTTCACGAGGCCGTCGATGCGGCCGAACTCGGCCACCGCGCGGTCGAGCGCCGCCTGCCAGTCGGCCTCGCTGGTGACGTCGTGCCGGACGAACCGCGCCGCGTCGCCGAGCTTCGCGGCGGTCTCCGCGCCCTCCGTCTCCAGCACGTCGGTGATCAGCACCCGGCCCCCGCCGTCCACGACGTCCTGGGCGATGGCGGCGCCCAGGCCGCGGGCTCCACCGGTGACGAGGACGATCTTGCCGCTCAGATCCACCACAGCCACGGTTCCGCCCCAGACGCTCGAACAGCCAAACCGGCATATGACTAATCGGCATAGCCGGACCGCGCGTCAGTCTGCCAGAGCGGTCAGGGCCCGCGACACCCCCGGCTCCTTCGGCCCGAGGAAGCGCGGCTCGGGCTTGAAGGCCGCGTCCAGGGCCGCCTTGCCCGCCGCGAAGACCTCGCGGGTGCCGCCGTAGTACCAGGTGGCGTCGTGCTCGTCGTCGACCCCGACCCCGTAGGAGTCCACGCCCGCGGCCTCGCACAGGGCCACGGCCCTGCGTATGTGGAAGCCCTGGCTGATCAGCACGGCCCGCTCGACCCCGAATATCTCCCTGGCCCGGACACACGAGTCCCAGGTGTCGAAGCCGGCGAAATCGCTCACGATCCGGTCGCCCGGCACCCCCTTCCCCGTCAGGTACGTGCGCATCGCGCCGGGCTCGTCGTATTCGGTGCGGCTGTTGTCCCCCGTGATCAGGACGACCCTGACCCGCCCCGCCCGGTACAGCTCGGCGGCCGCGTCCAGCCGTCTGGCCAGATAGGGGGTGGGCTGCCCGTTCCACAGGCCCGCCCCGAAGACCATCGCCACCTCGGCGGCGGGAGCGTCCGCCGTGCTCCGCAACCGGTCGGCCGCCGTCGCGTGCGTCCATGCCGAGGGCAGCAGGGCCAGCACGCACCCCGCCATCACGACCTGGACCGCCCGCCGTCGCGCCCCGACCCCGCGCGGCAGCCGCACCGCCCTCCTCAGCCGCCCCGCCGCCGCCCGCACCGCCCCCGCCGACCGTCCCGCCACCGCCCGCACCCAGCCCGGCATTCCCATGACCGTTCCCCCCTTGCACTCAACACCGTTCGCACGGATTGACGAACAGCCCCGGCGCCCAGTTCCACGGCCTCCACCTTTCACCCGTACGAATGAGCGAGTGAGCAGCCGGAAAAGAGCCGACACCCCGGCGCAACGCACCGGCAACCTCCGGCGCGCAGGATCGGTTCATGACGGAGCCGGTGCACCCTCCCGACACCCTGTCCCTCCCCTTCGGCAGCGCCGCCGAGCTGCTCACCCGGATCACCGCCCAACTCGGCACGCAGCTCAGCGGGCTGTGCCCGCCGCGCGCCCGTCACCCCGGAGCCCACCCATGCAGCACGAGCAGCACCAGCACCGGCAGCACGAACAGCAGCCCGCCCTCGTCGCCGTGGCCCACGGCAGCCGCGACCCGCGCGCCCCGCGCGCCGTCGAAGCCCTCCTCGAAGGGGTCCGCGAGCTCCGCCCGCTCCTCGACGTACGGCTCGGGCACCTGGAGTTGAACGCCCCGCTGCTCACCGACACCCTGCGCGCGGTCTCCGACCACGCCGCCGTCGGGGCCGCCGGGGCCCCCGGCGGGGCGGTGCTCGTCCCGCTGCTCCTCGGACGCGGGTACCACGTCAAACGGGACCTCCCCGCGGCCGCCGCCCGCGCCCCCCGCCTCCGGGTCCGCGTCGCCGCACCCCTCGGCCCGCACCCGCTGCTCGTCGAGGCCCTCCGCGACCGGCTCCGGGAAGCCGGCTGGACCCCCGGCACGGCCGTGGTGCTGGCGGCCGCCGGATCGCGCGACCCCGACGCGGCCGCCGACACCCGGGCCGTCGCCGCCCTGCTCTCCGAGCGCCTCGGCGGGGTCGCCGTCGTCGCGGCCTACGCCTCCGCCGCCTCCCCGACCGTCCCCGAGGCGGTGCGCGCTCTCGCCGCCCGCGGCCACCACCGGCCCGCGATCGCCTCGTACTTCACCGCCCCCGGCCACTTCGCGACCCGCAGCGCCGCCGCCGCTCCCGGCCCGGCCGCGGCCCCGCTCGGCGCCCACCCGGCCTTGGCCCGCCTCGTCCTCCAGCGCTACGACGAGGCCCTCGCCCAGCGGGGGACCCGTCTCCAGCTGGCGTCCGCGTAAGGGCCTCGTACGGGCCTCGTACGGGCCTCGTACGGGCCTCGTGAGGACCGCGTGCGGTCGTATTGCTCGGATTGTCGGGTCTCCGGTTAACGTCTGACCATGGAAGGCACCGCGCACGCTCCCGCAGACCCGACCGACCCCCGCGAGCCCTACGACCCCGCCGCCACCGAGCGCTGGGCCACCGAGCCCGACAAACGACCCGGCCGGACCGCCTTCCAGCGCGACCGCGCCCGCGTGCTGCACTCCGCCGCGCTGCGCCGGCTCGCCGGGAAGACGCAGGTCGTCACCCCCGGCACCCGCTCGTACGACTGGGACGCGAGCCCCCGCACCCGGCTGACCCACTCGCTGGAGTGCGCCCAGGTCGGCCGGGAGCTCGGCGCGGCGCTGGGCTGCGACCCCGACCTGGTGGAGGCCGCCTGCCTCTCCCACGACATGGGCCACCCGCCCTTCGGCCACAACGGCGAGGAGGCGCTCAACGAGTTCGCCAAGGACTGCGGCGGCTTCGAGGGCAACGCCCAGTCCCTGCGCCTGCTGACCCGCCTGGAGCCCAAAAGGTTCGTGCCCGACGCGGACGGCGAGCTCGTCAGCGTCGGCCTCAACCTCACCCGGGCCTGCCTGGACGCCGCCACCAAGTACCCGTGGGCCCGCGGCGACCACCCCACCGACCCCGGCTCGGTGAAGTTCGGCGCGTACGAGGACGACCTGCCGGTCTTCGAGTGGCTGCGCCTCGGCGCGCCCGCGGACCGCAATTGCTTCGAGGCGCAGGTGATGGACTGGGCGGACGACGTCGCGTACTCGGTGCACGACTTCGAGGACGGCCTGCACGCCGGCCACCTCGACCCGAACCTGCTCCACGCCGAGCCCGAGCGGGCCGCGATCTGGCGGGTCGCCATCGGCCGGTACGTCCCGGCCGACACCGAGCCCGAGGAGCTGCGCGAGGCCCTGGACCGGCTGATGGAGCAGGAGTGGTGGCCGCACGGGTACGACGGCTCGGCCGTGGCCCAGGCCCGGCTGAAGGACGGCACGAGCCAGCTCATCGGCCGGTTCTGCCAAGCCGCCGAGGGCGCCACCCGCGAGGCGTACGGCCCGGGCCGCCTCACCCGGTACGCGGCCGGGCTGGTGGTCCCGCGCGAGGCGCGCAACGAGTGCGCGGTCCTCAAGGCGGTCGCCGACCTGTACGTGATGCAGCGCGACGAGCAGGAGCGGATCCGGGCCGACCAGCGCGTCGTCCTGGCCGAACTCGCCGAGGCGCTGAGCCGGCGGGCGCCCGAGGGACTGGACCCGCAGTTCCGGGCCATCTTCGACGCGGCCCCGGACGACCGGGCGAGGAAACGCGCGGTCGTCGACCAGATCGCGTGCCTCACGGACGCGGCGGCCCGCTCCCTGCACGCCCGTCTCACCGGGCGCACACGACGCGCCGAAGGGTGAGCCGATCGGGCCACTCCCCCTTCACGCGGCACGCTCAGTGCGGGACGCTCGCATGTGGCCGCACGTGACGAAGAGGTAATGAGGAGGCATCAGGTGGTCGACGCACACCAGACGTTCATCATCGTCGGCGGAGGGCTGGCCGGGGCTAAGGCGGCCGAGACGCTGCGGGCCGAGGGGTTCACCGGCCGGGTGATCCTGATCGGCGACGAGCACGACCGCCCGTATGAACGTCCCCCGTTGTCCAAGGGGTTCCTGGTGGGCAAGGAGGAGCGCGACAGCGTCTTCGTGCACGAGCCGTCCTGGTACGCGAGCGCCGACGTCGAGCTGCACCTCGGCCAGCCCGCGGTGCACCTGGACCGCGAGAACAAGTCGGTGCGCCTGGGCGACGGCACCCTGCTGCACTACGACAAGCTGCTGCTGGCCACGGGCTCGGAGCCGCGCCGCCTCGACCTCCCCGGCACGGACCTGGTGGGCGTGCACCACTTGCGCCGCCTGGCCCACGCCGAGCGGCTGCGGGGCGTCCTGGCCGCCCTCGGCCGGGACAACGGCCACCTGCTGATCGCGGGCGCCGGCTGGATCGGCCTGGAGGTCGCCGCCGCGGCGCGCGGGTACGGGGCCGAGGTCACCGTGGTCGAGGCCGAGGCCACCCCGCTGCACTCGGTGCTCGGACCGGAGATCGGCCGGCTCTTCGCGGACCTGCACGCCGGGCACGGGGTGCGCTTCCACTTCGGGGCCCGGCTGACGGAGATCGTCGGCCAGGACGGCATGGTGCTGGCCGCCCGTACCGACGACGGCGAGGAGCACCCGGCGCACGCGGTCCTCTCGGCGATCGGGGCGGCGCCCCGCACCGCCCTCGCCGAGACCTCCGGGCTCGCCCTCGTGGACCGGGCGCACGGCGGCGGGATCGCCGTGGACGCCTCCCTGCGCACCTCCGACCCGGACGTCTTCGCGGCGGGGGACGTGGCCGCCGCCCACCACCCGGTGCTGGGGACGCGGCTGCGCGTCGAGCACTGGGCCAACGCCCTCAACGGCGGGCCGGCCGCGGCGCGGGCGATGCTGGGGCAGGAGGTCAGTTACGACCGGGTGCCGTACTTCTTCTCCGACCAGTACGACGTGGGCCTGGAGTACTCGGGGTACGCGCCGGCCGGGGGCTACGACCAGGTGCTGATCCGCGGGGACGTCGGCAAGCGGGAGTTCATCGCCTTCTGGCTCTCGGACGGACGGGTGCTGGCCGGTATGAACGTCAACGTGTGGGACGTCACCGAACACATCCAGGCCCTGATCAGGTCGAAGGCCCCCGTGGACCGCGACAAGCTCGCGGACCCGTCGGTTCCGCTCGCGGCCCTGGTCACGGCGGAGGGGGCCTGACAGGTTTGCCCCCGCCCGGCCGTAGACTTCACGGGTGGCAGGACGGATCAACGACGACGACGTGAAGGCGGTACGGGACGCGGTCCCGATCGACGCCGTGGTCTCCGAATACCTCCAGCTGCGCAACGCGGGCGGCGGCAACCTCAAGGGCCTCTGCCCCTTCCACGACGAGAAGTCCCCGTCCTTCCAGGTCAGCCCCAGTAAGGGGCTGTACCACTGCTTCGGCTGCCAGGCGGGCGGGGACACCCTCGACTTCATCATGAAGATCGACCACCTCTCCTTCTCGGAGGCGGTCGAGCGCCTGGCCGGCCAGGCCGGCATCACCCTGCGGTACGAGGAGGGCGGCTACACCGCCGGCACCAGCGGCCGCGGCGAGCGCATCCGCCTGGTCGAGGCCCACAAGGCCGCCGCCCAGTTCTACGTGGACCAGCTGGACTCCCCCGAGGCGGAGATCGGCCGCAAGTTCCTGGCGGAACGCGGCTTCGACCAGGCCGCGGCCGCCCACTTCAGCGTGGGCTACAGCCCGGCCGGCTGGGACCACCTGACCCGCTTCCTGCGCGGCAAGGGCTTCAGCGACAAGGAGCTGATCACCTCCGGGCTCGCCCAGGACAGCCGCAGCGGCAAGCCGATCGACCGCTTCCGGGGCCGGCTGATGTGGCCCATCCGGGACATCACGGGCGAGGTCGTCGGCTTCGGCGCGCGCAAGCTCCGCGAGGACGACAACGGCCCCAAGTACCTCAACACGCCCGAGACGGCGATCTACAAGAAGTCCCAGGTGCTGTACGGCATCGACCTGGCGAAGAAGGAGATCGCGAAGACCTCGCGGGCCGTCGTCGTCGAGGGCTACACCGACGTCATGGCCTGCCACATGGCCGGGGTCACCACCGCGATCGCCACCTGTGGCACCGCCTTCGGCGGGGACCACATCAAGATCCTGCGCCGGCTGCTGATGGACAACGCCACCGCCGAGGTGATCTTCACCTTCGACGGCGACGCGGCGGGCCAGAAGGCCGCGCTGCGGGCCTTCGAGGACGACCAGAAGTTCGCCGCCGAGACCTCCATCGCGATCACCCCGGGCGGCATGGACCCCTGCGACCTGCGCCTGGCGCAGGGGGACGCGGCGGTGGCCTCCCTGGTGGAGACCCGTACCCCGCTCTTCGAGTTCGCGCTGCGGCACATCGTGTCGCGGCACAACCTGGAGAACCCGGCGGGCCGGGCGGCCGCCCTCGACGAGGCGGCCCCGGTCGTCGCGCACATCAAGAACATCGCGATCCAGCACGAGTCGGCGGTCCAGCTGGCGGGCATGCTGGGCATCCGCGACGAGGCGTTCGTCGTCAAGCGGGTCGCGCAACTGGCCCGCTGGGCCCGCGACCGCGGCAACCAGCCGCCCCAGCAGGGGCGCGGCGGGGGCGGACGCCCGTCCTACGACGCGGCCCCCGCGCCGGCCGAGCGGCCGGCCGGCGGCCCCGCGCTGAACCTGCGCAGCCCCGCCCACCGCACCGAGCGCGAGCTGCTGAAGCTGGCCCTCCAGCGCCCCGCCCTGGTCTCCCCGGCCTTCGACGCGTACGGGATGGACGAGTTCACCGCCCCGCCGTACGCGGCCGTGCGCCAGGCCATCCTGGACGCGGGCGGCGCCTCGCTCGGCACCGAGGACTACCTGGCGAAGGTCCGCGAGGCCGCCCCGAACGACACCGTCCGCGCGCTCGTCACGGAGCTCGCGGTCGAGGCGATCCACGCGAAGACGGTCGACGAGATCTACGCGGGCGTCCAGCTGGTGCAGGTGCGCCTGCGCGCCGTGGACCGCCGGGTCCACGAGATCCAGGGCACGATGTCCCGGCTCGGCCCGCAGGCCCCGCCGGAGCAACTGACCGCGGTCCAGGAGGAGCTGTGGGTCCTCCAGCAGTACGGCCGCCGGCTGCGCAACCGCGGTGCCGAGGGCCTGTAGCCCCCGTACGCGGACACGAGGCCCCGACGGCCTACCGGCGGAACCAGTCGCCGTCCGGTATCTCGGTGCCCGAGGCGCACAGGTCGCGGGCGACGAGCGGGGACGCCAGGTAGACCCAGGCCCGGACCGGCGTCCCGTCGGGGCACAGCACCTCGCGGGCGATCCGGTCGTAGAGGTTGCCCGGGCGGCCCGGGCCCCCGTACTCCTCCAGCCGGTCGAGGGCCGCGAGCAGTTCCGGGTACGCGCCGGGGGCGGGGGTGATCAGCTCCCCGACGACGGCCGAGCCGGGGCGGTGGACGGCGTACGGGTACCCGGGACCGTCGTAGAGCGCCGCGTCGGGCAGCCGGGCGGGCTCCTCGCAGGCCGTGCGGCCGCGCAGGAACAGGCCGTGGTTGACCTCCCCCGGGCGCAGGGTTCCGTAGACGAAGAACGGCAGCGGGGCGGGCGGCTCCCCGGGCCGAACGGCCGATGTCACGCGGGCACTCCCTCGGGTATGGCGACTGGTCCGCAGGCCTGGCCGAAGGTCCCGACTTCCCCTGCGCGCCTCCACCGTACGCACGGCCGTTACACAACCTCCCGGCGGCCGTGACCCGGGACGTCTACCGTCGGCCTCCCCCTCCCCCCAGCCTCCGGTCCGGCCTCCATGACGCACTCGCCCCGCCGCCTCGTCTCCGCCCTCCTGTGGGCCTGCGCCTGCGCGCTCGCCGCCGGCGGGTGCTGCGCGCCCGGCGGCCTCGGCGCGGGCGGCGCCGCGCCGCCCGTGTCGGTCCAGCCGCGCCCCGAGGCCGTCCCGGCGCCCACGGCGGGCTGTTCCCCCGGCCAGGGGGGTCCGTCGCGGTGAGGCCGGTACTGATCCGCTACCGCCACCTGCTGCGGGCCCTCGGCCTGCGCTGGAAGATCGCCGTGCTGCTGGCCACCGGCTGCTCGCTCGTCGCGGTCGCCATCGGCGTCCTCATCCACGACGCGCGCCACCGGCAGGTGGCCGACGCGGCCCGCGAGAGCGCCACCGCACAGCTGATCCGCGTACCGCAGGTGTACGAGCTGACGGGCCGGCTGGAGTTCGACAAGGTCGGCGAGGCCGACGCCCGGATCGACTGTCCGACGCTGGCGGAGCCGCTGCGCAGGGCGGCGCTGGCGGGAGAGCGGAACACCTACCTCGACCTGTCCGGGCCGCACCCGGCGGTGTGGGCGGCCCGGCCCGTCGGGGGCGACCACGTGCTGTCGGTACGGCAGTCGCTGGTGGCGGAGCAGGCCGAGCTGCTCGATCTGGACCGGCAGCTGGTCGCGTACGGGGTCCTGGTCGTGGCGCTCGCGGCGGTCGGCGGGGCGGTGCTGGCCAGCCGGCTGAGCCGCGAGCTGCGGACGGCGGCTCAGACGGCCCGGCGGATCAGCGCGGGCGAGCTGGACGCCCGGATCGGGCCCTCGGGAGTGCGCATCCTGACCAACCTGCTGGCCAACGCGCGGCGGTACGGCGGCGGTCCGGTGACCGTGACCGTGTCGGGGACGACGGTGACGGTGCGGGACCGGGGCCCGGGCTTCCCGGAGAAGCTGCTGCGCGAGGGGCCGCAGCGGTTCCTGACCGGCGCGCCCGAGCGCGGCCAGGGCACGGGTCTGGGCCTGACCATCGCGCTGGGCCAGGCCCAGGTCATCGGGGCACGGGTCACCCTGGCGAACGCTGAGCCGGCGGGCGCCGTGGCGACGGTGGTGCTCCCGCCGGGCGACGACCCGGACGCGGGGAGGGTGGCCGGGGCGGGGGCGTGAGCGGGGGCGGGGGCGGGGCCTGCGGCCCGGGGAGGGCGGGGGCCGGGGCGGGGCAGTCCCCGGTGGGGGCCGTGATCCGGCGAGGCCGTGAGCCGGTCGGTCGGGTCACCCGGACGGCGCGGGTGGCTCCGATGGCCGCAGCGAGGCCGCTGAGCTGCGGAAATGTCCCGCAGGGGGAGCGGTTGCGGCCCTACCTGACGGGACATCAGCAGGCGCGGTCGGAGCGGGCCGGGTTATCTCGGGAACACGACCCCGTGTCTCCAGGAGAATCCCATGCGCCGACGTACCGCTCACGCGCTGACCGCCACCGCGCTGACCGCCGCCGCGTTCACCGGCCCGGTCGCCGGCGCGGTCGCGGCCGCGGACCTCGGCATCGTGAGCTTCGCCCCCGGTGACTTCGCCGCGCTGGAGGTGTGGCCCAAGTCCGCGGCCACCGGCGCCACCGTCACCGTGAACACCACCGCGTGCGGCCGCGGCAGTCATGCGGAGGGCGACGCCAGCACGGTCGGAGGCGGCCGCTTCAAGCTGGTCCCGGGCACCCACAAGCAGGTGGTCGTGGGACAGTTCCAGGTCGCCCGCGGCACCCGGCCCGGCACCTACGCCATCGGCGCCACCTGTGCGAACGGCAAGTTCGCCACCGGCGACCTGGTCGTCACCGAACGCGGGCCGCAGGGCCCCGTCCACACCGGGGTGGGCGGTGGCACGACCACCACCGCCGACCCGGCCACGATCGCGGCGGGAACGGCCGTACTGGCCGCGACCGCCGTCGGCGGTATCTGGCTCCTGCGTCGCCGGGCGAGCGGCACGCGGAGCTGACGGACGCCCACCGCGGCTCCGGCCGCGGTCCGACCGGTACCGTCCCCCGTCGCCCGCCCCGCGAGGTCCCCCCCCGTTCGCGGGGCCGGGCGACGGCCAGTCACCCCGAAACGGAAGCCGAGGGGGTACGCATGGGTGGCGATGTCCGGAGCTCCCGAAGCTCCCCGGGCGGCCCGCCGAAGAACCGTCAGCCCTGGCCCGCGGCCGGCAGCGCCCGTACGGGCACCCCCGGATCGGCTCCGGCGGTCCGCGGCATCGCCCGGAGCCGCCACACCCCCACCGCCCGCCACGGCGGACTCGTCGCCCTCGCCGCCTGCGTCGGCATCTGGCTCGTCACCAGCGGCTCCCGCGAGCCCGTGGGCCCGCCGCTGCCCTCCCCCGCCGAGGCGCTGAGCGCCGCCAGCGCGTCGGGACCCGGCATCGATCCGCTCCCCGGCTCCCCGCCCGCCCGGATCCGCATCCCGTCCATCCGGGTGGACGCCCCGCTGACCGGGCTCGGCCTGCAGCCGGGCGGCAGCCTCGAAGTGCCCCCGCCCGACCGGCGGGACCTGGCCGGGTGGTACCGCGAGGGCACCACCCCGGGCGCCACCGGCACCGCGGTGATCGCGGGCCACGTGGACGACGCGGTCGGCCCCGGGGTCTTCTACCGCCTGGGCGCGCTGCGCCGCGGGGCCGCCATCGAGATCCCGCGCGCGGACGGCCGTACGGCGGTGTTCACCGTCCACGCGGTCGGGGTGTACGACGCCAAGGCCTTCCCCGACTCCCTCGTGTACGGCCCCTCGTCGCGCGCCGAGCTCCGGGTGATCACCTGCGGCGGCGGCTTCTCCCCGCGCACGGGCTACCGGGGCAACGTGGTCGTCTTCGCCCACCTCACGGGGACCTACTAGGCGCCGTCGGCCCGGTGGCTCCGGCGGCCGGCGTTCAGCCCCACTGCTCGAAGCCGAGGCGGATCACCAGCGCCCCCACCACCGTGAGCAGCACGCCGCGGACGAAGGCGCTGCCCTTCTTGAGCGCCATGCTCGCGCCGATCATGCCGCCGGCCAGGTTGAACAGGGCCATCAGCGCGGCCAGCTGCCACAGCACCCGGCCCTGGTAGGCGAACATCGCGAGCGCCCCGGCGTTCGTGCACACGTTGACGATCTTGGCGGTCGCGGAGGCGGACACCAGGTCGAGGTGGAGCAGCGCGGTGAGGGCCAGTACCAGGAAGGTTCCGGTACCCGGTCCGATGAGGCCGTCGTAGAAGCCGATGCCGAGACCGGCGAGCCCGATGGTCAGCAGGACCCGCTGCCGGGAGACGGGCGAGGCGGAGGGGGCGGCGCCGAAGCCGGGCTTGAAGATCACCACGGCGGCGACGACCACGAGGACCGCCATGATCAGCGGGCGCATGGCGTCCTTGTCGATGCCGCCCGCCAGCGCGGCACCGCCCATCGAGCCGGCGAGCGCGGCGAGGCCGATCCGTACGGCGACCTTGACGTTCACCGGGGCCTTGCGCACGTACGTCACCGCCGCGCCCGCGGTGCCGACGATGGCCACCGCCTTGTTGGTGCCGAGCACGGTGGCGGGGTGGGCCTGGGGCAGGCCGAGGAGCAGGGCGGGCAGCAGGAGCAGGCCGCCGCCGCCGACCACCGCGTCGATCCAGCCGGCCGCCGCGGCGGCCACGCACAGCACGATGATCATGGTCGTTGATATGTCAGGCACGATCCCGACCCTATGGAGCGGTTGGGTGCAGGGACCATCAATCCCCGGAAACTTGCGCAAACGTTGAGCTTTGCCTGGCCGGCACCCGGTCCGGGGCCACCGGCGCGGCCGGGTCCACGGTCGCTGTGAGCACGGTCGCGGCCAGCACGCTGACCAGCCCCAGCCCGGCCGCCAGCCGCCGCGCGGGCGGCACGGCGGCCGCGACCGACCGCCAGGCCGGCGGCTTGCGGTGCCGGGCCGCGGCCGGACCCGCCGGGGCGGGAACCGACAGGGGCACGGACAGGGGCGCGGGCACGGACAGGGCGATGTGCAGCGGGTGGCGCATGGCGCGGCGACCTCTCGGGCGGCGGGGCGGAAGGACGGAGGGGCGGGGAGGGGACCCCGCGCCGTCGGAGGGCTCGGCAGGACGGCAGGGCGGCAGGCGCCCGTACGGCGGTGGCAGGTGGCAGGCGGCGGGCGCCCATACGGCAGACGGCGGGCGGCGGGCGGCAGACGGCGGGGCTCAGAAGGCGAAGCACTCGGAGTGGATGTGGCCGGCCGGCACCCCGGCCCGCAGCAGCGCGGCCTGCGCCGCCCCGGCCATCCCCGGCGGCCCGCACAGGTACACGTCGTGCTCGGCGAGGTCCGGCACCAGCGCGGCCAGCGCCTGCGGGGCGAGCGGATCATAGGCGGCGCCGGACGGTCCCAGCAGGTAGTGCAGCCCGGCCTGCCGCTCGGCGGCGATGGCCTCCAGCTCGGCGCGCAGGACCAGATGCTCCTCGGCCCCGGCCCGGTAGAGCAGGGTGAGCTCCCCGGGGCCGCCGGGCAGCGTCTCGAACAGGGCCCGGATCGGGGTGATGCCGACCCCGCCCGCGATCAGCAGCACCTTGGCCCGGGTCCGCCGGGCGGCGGTGAGCGCCCCGAACGGGCCGGTGGCGAGGACCCGCGTCCCGGGCCGCAGACTGCGGATGCGGCGGGAGTGGCCGCCGAGTCCCTTGACGGTGATGCGGAGGGTGTCGCCGCGGACCGGCGCGGACAGCGAGAACGGCAGCGCGGTGTGCCACAGCCTGCGCCGGAGGAACCGCCAGCGCAGGAACTGCCCCGGCTCGGCGCGCAGTTCGGCCAGGTGCTCCCCGGACACGGTGACGGATACGACGCCGGGCCCCTCGACCCGTACCTCGGCGACCCGCAGCGCGTGCCGCAGGGCCTGCCGTACGGGGACCACGGCGCGGTACCAGACCAGCATGACGGCGACGGCGGTGTGGGCGAGGGCCCAGAACCAGGCGACCGGGGCGACGTCCGGCCCGGCGAGCTGGTGGCCGAAGGCGAGGGCGGCGGCGAGGTAGACCAGCAGGTGCACCCCGCGCCAGGTCTCGTGCGACACCCGGCGGCGCACCGCCCGGGCGGAGGTCACGCCGACCGCGGCCAGGAGGACGGTCCCGGCCGCGGCGGCGGCGAGCGCGGGGTAGCCGAGCAGGTCCCGGGCGGCGGACACCACGTCGACCCCCTCGTGCACGGCGTAGCCGAGCAGGGCGAAGAGCCCGTGCCCGAAGCAGAGGAGCAGCACGTACCGGCCGCCCGCGGCGTGCCAGCGGGCCAGCCGGTCGGCGCCGACGCCGTGCTCGACGGCCGGGACCCGGGCCATGAGGAACAGCAGCACCAGCACCCCGTACCCGGCGAGCAGGCCGGTCAGGTGGGCGGCCGTGGCGAACAGCGCGTCGGGCCGGGCCGACGGGCGCACCTGCGCGGCCCAGAGCACGGTCACGGCCCCCGCCCCGCCCAGCATTCCGCCCCTGACCCGCACCACCGCATCTCGCATACGGGTCACGCTAAGCGCCCGGACGGGCACGCGGATGATTCTTAAGGCGCCCTTGAGGGCGGCCTCACCGACCCTTAACCCCTGCGCTGAGGTGGGCGTTCCGTCCGGGTAACAACGACGATGCGGCGGGGAAACAGCGTCCCCGCACGCTCGTGGCATGACCTCGGAGCAGCGTGTGGTGGTGATCGGCGGCGGCCTCGCGGGCCTGCGGCTGGCACAGCGGATGGGCGGCGCGGGCACGGCGGTGACCGTGCTGGGCGAGGAGACGCACGTCCCGTACAACCGGGTGCTGCTCGCCGAGGTCCTCGCGGGCCGGTACGCGCCGGAGGTGACGGCCCTGCCGGCCCCCGGCCCGGCCCTGCGGCGGGGCGTCCGGGCGGTGCGGATCGACCGCGCGGAGCGGGCGGTGCACTGCGACGACGGGAGCGTGGAGCGGTACGACACCCTGGTCCTGGCCACGGGTTCGAACCCGGTGCTGCCGCCGCTGCGGGGGCTGTTCGTACCGGACGGGCGGGAACTGCCCGACGGGGTGCACCCGTTCCGCACGATGGACGACTGCCTGGCCCTGTCGGCGGCCGTGGGACCGGGCGTGCGCGCGGTGGTCATCGGCGGCGGCCTGCTGGGCGTCTCGGCGGCCCGCGCGCTGGCCGCGCGGGGCGCCCAGGTGGTCCTGGCCCAGCAGGCGGAGCGGCTGATGGAGCGCCAGCTGGACGCGGCCGCCTCGGCGCTGCTCCACGCCCACCTGACCGCGTTGGGCGTGGAGATCCACACGGAGTGCCGGGTGCGCGGCTTGAGTACGGCCGGCCCGCCCGGGCGCGGGTCCCGCAGGGTCACCGGTGCCGAACTCGCCGACGGCTACCGGCTGGACGCCGACCTCGTCGTGCTGGCCTGCGGGGTGCGCCCCCGTACCGGTCTGGCGGTGGCCGCCGGGCTCGACGTCCGCACGGGCGTCGTCGTCGACGACCGGCTGCGCACCAGCGACCCCCGCATCCACGCCGTCGGCGACTGCGCCGAGCACGCCGGCCGGGTGTACGGCCTGGCGGGCGCGGCCCTGGAGCAGGCGGACGCCCTGGCCGCGATCCTCACCGGCCCGGCCCCGCACGGGGGTCCGGACGCTGCGCCAGCCGTCGGGGTCACCGCGGCCGCGGACCCCGCCGCGCACGCCGGCGCAGGGGCCGCCCCGGACCCCGCCGCCGGGCCGACCGCCCCGGACGCCCGCCCCGGCGCGGCGGCCCCGTACACCGGCACCCGGGCCCTCACCCGGCTCACCCTCGGCGGAGCGGGCCTGCGCACGCTCGACCTCGCCGCCTTCGGCGAGACCACCCCGCTCCCCGGAGACGACGTGGTCCGCCTCGCGGACGCCACCCGCCGTACGTACCGGCAGGTCGTCGTCCGCGGCGACCGCCTCGTCGGCGGGGTCCTGCTCGGCGAGCTCTCCAGCGTGGGCGCGCTCGCCCGCGGCTGGGAGGGCGGCGAGCCCCTGCACGACCCCGCCGACCTGTTCCGCCTGCTCACCGACGACGGAGGCCACTGACATGACCGAGCCCCTGCCCACCCTCGTGCTCATCGGGCACGGCATGGTCGGCCAGCGCTATCTCGAAGCCCTCGCCGAGCGGGGCGCCACCGCGACCCACCGGGTCACCGTGCTCTGCGAGGAGCCCCGGCCGGCCTACGACCGGGTGCACCTCACCTCGTACTTCTCCGGCAGCACCCCCGAGGACCTGTCCATGACGCCGTCCGGCTTCATGGAGGAGCACGGCATCACCCTGCACCTCGACGACCCCGCCGAGTCCGTCGACCGGGACGCCCGCACCGTCATCTCCCGCTCCGGCCGCGTCTTCCCGTACGACGTCCTGGTCCTGGCGACCGGGAGCTACCCCTTCGTGCCGCCGGTGCCCGGCAAGGACGCGCCCGGCTGCTTCGTCTACCGCACCATCGAGGACCTCCTCGCCATCGAGGAGTACGCGAAGACCCGCACCCACGGCGCCGTCGTCGGCGGCGGCCTCCTCGGGCTGGAGGCGGCCGGCGCCCTCCAGGGGCTCGGACTCACCGCCCGCATCGTCGAGTTCGCCCCGCGCCTGATGCCCGTACAGGTCGACGAGGGCGGCGGCGCGGCACTGCTGCGCACCATCGAGTCCATGGGCCTCACCGTCCACACCGGGGTCGGCACCCAGGAGGTACTGACCGGCGAGGACGGCAGCGTCAGCGGGATGCTGCTCTCCGACGGCTCCCGCGTGGACACCGAGCTCGTCGTCTTCTCCGCGGGCGTCCGCCCCCGCGACGGGCTGGCCCGCGCCGCCGGGCTGGCCGTGGGCGAGCGCGGCGGCATCGCCGTCGACGCCCGCTGCCGCACCTCCGATCCGCGCGTGTACGCCATCGGCGAGTGCGCGCTCGCCGTCGACGGCCGCGTGTACGGCCTGGTCGCCCCCGGCTACGAGATGGCCGAGACCGCCGCCGACGACCTGCTGGGCCGCGAGCGGCAGTTCACCGGTGCCGACCTCTCGACCAAGCTCAAGCTCCTCGGCGTCGACGTGGCCTCCTTCGGCGACGCCCACGGCGCCACCCCCGACAGCCTCGACGTGGTCTGGTCCGACTCCCGCTCCGGGGTCTACAAGAAGCTGGTCGTCTCCCCCGACGGGGTGCTGCTCGGCGGTGTCCTGGTCGGCGACGCCGACTCGTACGGGCTGCTGCGCCCCCTCACCGGCAGCGTGCCGCCCGTCTCCCCCGAGCAGCTGGTCCTGCCCGCCGGCCTCGGCGCGCCGGTCGCCCTCGGCCCGTCCGCGCTCCCCGACCACGCGGTGATCTGCTCCTGCCACAACGTCACCAAGCAGGCCATCGCCGCCTGCACCACCGTGCCCGAGGTCAAGAAGTGCACCAAGGCGGGCACCGGCTGCGGCAGTTGCCTCAAGGTGATCGGGCAGCTGCTGCCGCCCGCCGCCGACCCGGGCCTGTGCGGCTGCTTCCCGCACACCCGCACCGAGCTGTACGAGATCGTCCGCACCCGGCGGCTGACCTCGTACGGGCAGCTGCTGGACGGCCACGGCCGCCCGGAGGCCCGCGGCGGCGACGGCTGCGAGGTGTGCAAGCCCACCGTCGGCTCGATCATCGCCTCGCTCGCCCCGACGCTCGGCGCGAGCGGCTACGTCCTCGACGGGGAGCAGGCGGCCCTCCAGGACACGAACGACCACTTCCTCGCCAACATCCAGCGCAACGGCTCCTACTCGGTCGTCCCGCGCATCCCCGGCGGCGAGATCACCCCGGACAAGCTGATCGTGATCGGCGAGGTGGCACGCGACTTCGGCCTCTACACGAAGATCACCGGCGGGCAGCGGATCGACCTGTTCGGCGCGAGCGTCGACCAGCTTCCGCACATCTGGGCCCGCCTGGTCGACGCGGGCTTCGAGTCCGGGCACGCGTACGGGAAGGCCCTGCGGACGGTGAAGTCCTGCGTGGGGCAGACCTGGTGCCGCTACGGGGTCCAGGACAGCGTGCGCATGGCCATCGGCCTTGAGCTGCGCTACCGGGGCCTGCGGGCACCGCACAAGCTGAAGTCGGCGGTCTCCGGCTGCGCCCGCGAGTGCGCGGAGGCGCAGAGCAAGGACTTCGGGGTGATCGCGACGGCGAGCGGCTGGAACCTCTACGTCGGCGGCAACGGCGGGGCCACCCCGCGCCACGCCGACCTGCTGGCCCAGGACCTGTCGGACGCCGAGCTGATCCGCCTCGTCGACCGGTTCCTGATGTTCTACATCCGCACCGCCGACCGGCTGGAGCGGACCTCCACCTGGCTGGAGCGGATGGAGGGCGGCCTGGAGCACCTGCGGGACGTGGTCGTGCACGACTCGCTCGGGCTGTGCGCGGAGCTGGAGTCCCTGATGGCCGACCACGTCGCGCACTACCGCGACGAGTGGGCCGAGACCCTGTCCGACCCGGAGCGGATGCGCCGGTTCGTGTCCTTCGTCAACGCGCCCGGGGCCCCCGACCCGACCGTGAAGTTCGTGCCCGAACGCGACCAGGTCAAGCCCGACCTGGCCGTCCTCACCCTTCAGCCGCTGGGAGGCACCCGATGACCGTCGAACTGGAGGTGGAGGAGGGGTGGCTGACGGTGTGCGAGCTGTCGGCGCTCGTCCCCGGCCGCGGAGTCGCCGCCCTGCTGCCCGACGGGAGCCAGGCCGCGGTGTTCGTCGACCGCGCGGGGCGCCCGTACGCCATCGGCAACCAGGACCCCTTCACCGGCGCCCATGTGCTCTCGCGGGGGCTGCTGGGGTGCGCGGCCGGGCGGCCGTTCGTGGCCTCGCCGCTGCTCAAGCAGCGCTTCGACCTGGAGTCGGGGCGCTGCCTGGACGACGAGGAGGTCGCGGTCCGGACCTACCGGGTGCGGACCGCCGCCACCTCGTGAGGGCGGTGCTCAGCCCTGGACCGCCGCCGGGTCCATCCACATGATCTCCCAGGTGTGGCCGTCGAGGTCGTCGAAGGCGCGGCCGTACATGAACCCGAGGTCCTGGGCCGGGCGGGACTCGGTGCCCCCGGCGGCGACGGCCGCGTCGACGAGCGCGTCGACCGCGGCGCGGCTCTCGGAGCTGAGACAGAGCAGGACCTCGGAGGTTTTGGTGGCGTCCGCGATCTCCTTGTGGGTGAAGTCCTTGTAGCGGGCCTCGGTCAGGAGCATCGCCACGATCGTGTCGCTGATCACCATGGAGGCGCAGTTCTCGTCGCTGAACTGGGCGTTGAAGCCGTAGCCGAGCTCGCCCCAGAAGGCCTTGCTGGCGTCCAGGTCCTTGACCGGCAGGTTGACGAAGATCATGGTGGCGGACATCTCGGGCCCTCTTCCCTCGGGTGGCGCACGCACCGTGCGGCGCGTTCGAGAGGTAGACCGGAGGGCGCCGGAAAACTCATCGCTCGTTGGGAAAAACCCTCGGGTTTTCCCGGCGGGGAACGAAGCCGCAGTTCAGGGCGGCGCCGCCCCACAGCGCACACCGGCCGTTACGGCCGGTGGGACGAAGCTCCGGCCGTCCCCGGCGCGCGTCAGGGCCCCGCCACCCGCCCGGGGGGGATGAAGGTCCTTCAGGCGGTCCCCCGCTCCCGCAGGAGGCCCCGTAGGCCGGTGCGCGGGGCGGTCGGACGAAACCCCGGGCGCCGGAATCGGCCGGAACCGGCCCCTCGGCCCGCCCGGCCGCGGAGGCCGGCGGGGTGGGGGGCAACTGGTTGTACGCACACCGAATCATCCGCCGCCCGGTGAACGGCGCCGCCGCGGGGAAGCGGAAACCCCTCGGGAAAAGGACCTCCGCACCCCCGAATCGCTTCAAGTGAAGGGTGCACGGCCATTGACCCCGAGCCGGTCGCCCGCGCGTCATAAGGAATTGACGTCACGTCAACTCAGCTCTCCTAGGTTCCTCGACGCGTGCGACTCCGCGTCCGACCGGACGCGGGGCCTTCCTCCCACAGGAGTGACCGTGGAACGTCGTACCTTTCTGCGCGGCGCAGTCATAGGCTCGTCTGCCGCCGCCTTCGGCGGCACCCTGATGCACGGAGCTGCGTACGCGGCGCCCGCCCAGCCGGGGGCCGGCCCGTACGGAGCGCTCGGCGCGGCCGACGCGAACGGCCTGCAGCTGCCCGCCGGCTTCAGCAGCCGGGTGATCGCCCGGTCGGGCCAGAACGTCGGCTCCACCACGTACAAGTGGCATAGCGCGCCCGACGGCGGCGCCTGCTTCGCGGACGGCACGGGCTGGATCTACGTGTCGAACTCGGAGATCAACCCGAGCGGCGGCGCCAGCGCGGTGAAGTTCGGCGCGACCGGCGCGATCACCGGCGCGTACCGGATCCTCTCGAACACGCGGCAGAACTGCGCGGGCGGCAAGACGCCCTGGAACACCTGGCTGTCCTGCGAGGAGGTCACCCGCGGCTACGTGTACGAGACCGACCCGTACGGGGTGAACGCGGCCGTCCAGCGCCCGGCGATGGGCCAGTTCAAGCACGAGGCGGCCGCGGCCGACCCGGTCCGCAAGGTGATCTACCTGACGGAGGACGAGACGGACGGCTGCTTCTACCGGTTCGTCCCGACCACCTGGGGCAACCTCTCCGCCGGCACCCTCCAGGTCCTGAAGGCGTCCACGGCCACCTCCGGCTCGTTCACCTGGGCCAACGTCCCGGACCGCGACGGCTACCCGACCGCCACCCGCAGCCAGGTCTCGGGCGCGAAGAAGTTCAGCGGCGGCGAGGGCTGCCACTACGCCAACGACACCGTGTGGTTCACCACCAAGGGCGACAACCGGGTCTGGCAGCTGAACCTCGCCGCGAGCACCTACGAGCTGGCCTACGACGACTCCCTGGTCCCCGGCGGCGCGGCCCCGCTGACGGGCGTGGACAACGTCACGGGGTCCTCGTACGGGGACCTGTACGTGGCCGAGGACGGCGGCAACATGGAGATCTGCGTGATCACGCCCGACGACGTGGTCGCCCCGTTCCTGCGGATCACGGGACAGTCCTCCTCGGAGATCACCGGCCCGGCCTTCTCCCCCGACGGCACGCGGCTCTACTTGAGCAGCCAGCGCGGGACGAGCGGCAGCTCGTCGGGCGGCATCACGTACGAGGTCACCGGCCCCTTCCGCACCTGATCCCCGGCCCCGGCACCCGGACCCGGCACCCGGACACGAGCCGGGGCCGGGTGCCGGGCGCGCTCACGAGGCCACCGCGCCGCCTTTCAGCAGGGCCGCGCCCAGCGGGGTCACGGTGTGCAGCACCGCGTTCCCGTGCCGCAGGGTGGTGACCAGGCCCGCCTCACGCATCACGCAGGCGTGCTGGCTCGCGGAGGCCAGGGAGACGCCGGCCCGGCGGGCCAGCTCGCTGGTCGTCGCCCCGTCACCTATGGCGCGGAGCACCACCGAGCGGGTGTGCCCGACCAGCTTGCCCAGGGTGCGCTGGCGCCGCTCCTCCACCGGCCGGGCGGACTCTCCCCCCGCGGGCGCCGAGGCCAGCTGCGCCGCGGCCGGGTAGACCAGGACCGGCGGCTGCTCCGGGTCGTGCAGGGTCACCGCGGTGCGCCGGCAGAAGAACGACGGCTGGAGCAGCAGCCCGCGCCCCCGCAGCCGTACGTCGCGGTCCACCGGGTAGTCGCACTCCAGGACCGGGGCCCGCCAGCGCAGCATCGGCGGCAGCGAGGCCAGCAGCTCGTCCGCGCCCCCGTCGAGCAGGGCCCGGCCGCGCGCGGCCCGTTCGGCCTCGATCTGGGCCTGGATGTGCGTCCAGTACGGCTCCACGGCCGCGCGGTGGTAGCCGCGCAGCTCGCCCAGCAGCCTGGGCAGGTGCTTGGCGCCGCCGTCCATGAACTCGCGCAGCCGCGGCGCCACCGCCGAGCCGGGGGCCGTCCCCGCGCCCAGGATCAGCAGCTCGCGCCGCATCCGCTCGGGGCGTATGCCGCGCAGCGCGTCGAGGCCCACTTCCCACCCGTACTGCCCCTCCACAGGGGTCAGGAAATCGGGAAAATAACCTCTGCCCGGTATAAGCATACCGAGCGTGCGTGTTTCACTGTTCAACCTGCTCCGGGTTTCCGTACGCCATTCACCGAAGAGCCGGGCGTCACGCCGGTCCCTTAAGCGGTGAAAGCTCAGAATCGTTTCCCACAACGCATCGGGACGACCTGCCATCCGTACGCGTGCCAGGTCCACTCCAGTGAAATGGATACGCAGCACCGAACCCCCACCTGTGCAACCGCAATCCCCCCGCCCCATGAGTATGCATGCCGTCACACGTGGTCACCACGCCCTTTCGGCCACAGTTGAAACCCCTTTCGGCGGAGGCGTGACAACCGAAATCCTGTACTCCGCCGGGCACACTCCGATGCGACCGAAACGCTCCGTGAAGGCCGTGGGGGGCTTTGCGGGGCCTGGCGGTCGGTCGCACCGGGAAGCGCCGACGTGCCCGGCAGAATGACAGCGGCGGTGGACGGGTGGGGATCCGTCCACCGCCTGCTGGCGTAAAGATTTGTTGAACACAAAAAAATAGACGCGCCCGCCTCCGGGTGTCAGGGAACCCGGGGGCGGGCGCGGTCGGTGGGCCCCTCACGGGGCGGGGGGTCAGCGGCTGTCGCTGCCCTTCGATTCGGCGGCCGCGCGACCGGCCTCCAAGCGCGCCACCGGAATCCGGAAGGGCGAGCAGGAGACGTAGTCGAGGCCCACCTCGTGGAAGAAGTGGACGGACTCGGGGTCACCGCCGTGCTCGCCGCAGATGCCGAGCTTGAGGTCCGGGCGGGTGGCCCGGCCGGCCTGGACGGCGCTGCGGACCAGCGCGCCGACGCCGTCGCGGTCGATGGTCTCGAAGGGCGAGACCCCGAAGATGCCCTTCTCCAGGTACGCGGTGAAGAACGAGGCCTCGACGTCGTCGCGGGAGAAGCCCCACACCGTCTGCGTCAGATCGTTCGTGCCGAAGGAGAAGAACTGCGCGGCCTCGGCGATCTGCCCGGCCGTCAGGGCGGCGCGGGGCAGCTCGATCATCGTGCCGATGGTCAGCTTGAGGCTGGTGCCGGTGGCGGCCTCGACCTCGGCGATGACCGTGTCGGCCTCGTCGCGGACGATCTCCAGCTCCTGGACGGTGCCCACGAGCGGGACCATGATCTCGGCGCGCGGGTCGCCCTTGGCGTTCTTGCGCTCGGCGGCGGCCTCGGCGATCGCCCGCACCTGCATGGCGAACAGGCCGGGGATGACCAGGCCGAGGCGGACGCCGCGCAGGCCCAGCATCGGGTTCTGCTCGTGCAGCTTGTGCACGGCCTGGAGCAGGCGCAGGTCGTTCTCGTTGGCGTCCTTGCGGGACTCGGCGAGGGCGACGCGCACCGACAGCTCGGTGATGTCGGGCAGGAACTCGTGCAGCGGCGGGTCCAGGAGGCGGACGGTGACGGGCAGTCCGTCCATCGCCTCGAACAGCTCGACGAAGTCCTTCTTCTGCAGCGGCAGCAGGGCGGCCAGCGCGCCCTCGCGCTCCTCGTCGGTGTCCGCGAGGATCAGACGCTCGACCATCTCGCGGCGCTCACCGAGGAACATGTGCTCGGTGCGGCACAGGCCGATGCCCTGGGCGCCGAAGCGGCGGGCGCGCAGCGCGTCCTCGGCGTTGTCGGCGTTGGCGCGCACGCGCAGGCGTCGGACGCGGTCCGCGTAGGCCATGATCCGGTGCACGGCGGCGACCAGCTCGTCGGCGTCGTCGGCGCCGGCGTGCATGCGGCCCTCGAAGTACTCGACGACCGGGGAGGGTACGACGGGTACCTCGCCGAGGTAGACCTTGCCGGTGGAGCCGTCGATGGAGACGACGTCGCCCTCTTCGATGACCGTCCCGCCGACCGTCATGCGGCGGCGCTTGGTGTCGACGTCGAGCTCCTCGGCGCCGCAGACGCAGGTCTTGCCCATGCCGCGGGCGACGACGGCGGCGTGCGAGGTCTTGCCGCCGCGCGAGGTCAGGATGCCCTCGGAGGCGATCATGCCGTCGAGGTCGTCGGGGTTGGTCTCGCGGCGGATCAGGATGACCTTCTCGCCGGAGCGGGACCACTTGACGGCCGTGTAGGAGTCGAAGACCGCCTTGCCGACCGCCGCGCCCGGGGAGGCGGCGATGCCGCGGCCCAGGAGCTGGGTCGTCGCGTCGGCGTCGAAGCGCGGGAACATCAGCTGGGCGAGCTGGGCGCCGTTGACGCGCTGGAGGGCCTCGGCCTCGTCGATCAGGCCCTGGTCGACGAGCTGCGTGGCGATGCGGAAGGCGGCGCCCGCGGTGCGCTTGCCGACGCGGGTCTGGAGCATCCAGAGCTGGCCGCGCTCGATCGTGAACTCGATGTCGCAGAGATCCTTGTAGTGGGTCTCCAGCGTCTCCATGATCGTCATGAGCTGGTCGTAGGAGGCCTTGTCGATGCCCTCCAGGTCCGCGAGGGGGACGGTGTTGCGGATGCCCGCCACCACGTCCTCGCCCTGGGCGTTCTGGAGGTAGTCGCCGTAGACGCCCTGGTGGCCGCTGGCGGGGTCGCGGGTGAACGCGACGCCCGTGCCGGAGTCCGGGCCGAGGTTGCCGAAGACCATGGAACAGATGTTGACGGCGGTGCCCAGGTCGCCGGGGATGCGCTCCTGGCGGCGGTAGAGCTTGGCGCGGTCGGTGTTCCACGAGTTGAAGACCGCTTCGACGGCGAGGTCCATCTGGTCGCGGGCGTCCTGCGGGAACTCGCGGCCGGCCTCCTTCGCCACGATCTTCTTGAAGTGCTTGACCAGCTTCTTCAGGTCGGCGGCGTCGAGGTCGGTGTCGACGGTGACCTTCTTGGCGGCCTTGGCCTCCTCGAGGGCCTCCTCGAAGAGCTCGCCGTCGACGTCCATGACGGTCTTGCCGAACATCTGGATGAGGCGGCGGTAGGAGTCCCACGCGAAGCGCTCGTCACCGGACTGCGCGGCGAGGCCGGTCACGGACTCGTCGGAGAGGCCGATGTTGAGGACGGTGTCCATCATGCCGGGCATCGAGAACTTGGCGCCGGAGCGCACGGAGACCAGCAGCGGGTCGTCCGACTGGCCGAGCTTCTTGCCCATCTTCGCCTCGAGGGCTTCCAGGTGGGCGCTGACCTCGTCGCGCAGCGCGGCCGGAGCCGTACCGCTGTCGAGGTAGACCTTGCACGCCTCGGTGGTGATGGTGAAGCCGGGAGGGACCGGGAGGCCGAGGTTGGTCATCTCGGCGAGGTTGGCCCCCTTGCCGCCGAGAAGGTCCTTGAGGTCGCGGTTGCCCTCGGTGAAGTCGTAGACGAGCTTCTGATCTTTGTTTTCCGACACGGGTCTCGACTCCTCGAGGACTCGGTGGCTGCCCTGACGGCCAGGAACATACCCAGATCGAAGGCTTATGGGTACGTCCACTTGGCGGTCATGCGGCCGTAACCACCCGTGCGCCAGGAGATCGAAAGTAACTCATCGGTAGCGAGAACCTCCCAAGATCGTTCACTTCCCGAAGAAGAAACTGCCCACTGAGGCTTGATTCTGCTCGGATGAGCGATCATCGATCCATTTGTGTTCAAGTATTGAACATACAAAGGGTGGCACCCAGTGCCACCCTTTGAAAGTCTTATCCGCGGTTCTTGTGCTCATGTGAGCGCAAGCCCACCCATGCGTGGCGTATGTCACGCCAGTGAAGGCACGTTTTGCCAGGCCGTGTCAGCCTCCAGACGTGTCCAGTTCGGCTTCCTCGGTCACGCCCGCGCAGTCGTACGGATCGTTCAACCAGCCCTCCGGCAGGACAACCCGGTTGTTTCCGGACGTCCGGCCGCGCGGACCGTCCGCGCTCTCGGGCCACGGCTGGTCCAGGTCCAGCTCGCTCAGATGAGCGTCCAGCTCGGCCAGGGAGGAGGTGACCGCCAGCTTCTGGCGCATCTCCGAACCGACCGCGAAGCCCTTCAAGTACCAGGCCACGTGCTTACGGAAGTCGATCACCCCGCGCGCCTCGTCGCCGATCCACTCCCCCAGCAGCTCGGCATGGCGGTGCATGGTCGCCGCGACCTCCCGCAGCACCGGCTTGTGGAAGTCCTCGGGGCGCCCCTCGAAGGCCGCCACCAGGTCGTTGAACAGCCACGGACGGCCCAGGCAGCCGCGCCCGACGACGACGCCGTCGCAGCCGGTCTCGCGGACCATGCGCAGCGCGTCCTCGGCGCACCAGATGTCGCCGTTGCCGAGCACCGGAATCTCCGGCACGTGCTCCTTGAGCCGCGCTATGGCGTCCCAGTCGGCGGTGCCGCCGTAGTGCTGGGCGGTGGTGCGCCCGTGCAGGGCGATGGCGGTGACCCCCTCCTCGACGGCGATCCGGCCGGCGTCGAGGTAGGTGAGGTGCTCGTCGTTGATGCCCTTGCGCATCTTCATGGTCACCGGCAGGTCGCCGGCGCCCGCGACGGCCTCGCGCAGGATCGCGCGCAGCAGGTTGCGCTTGTACGGAAGGGCCGAGCCGCCGCCCTTGCGGGTGACCTTCGGGACCGGGCAGCCGAAGTTGAGGTCGATGTGGTCGGCGCGGTCCTCCTCGACGATCATCCGAACCGCCTTGCCGACCGTCACGGGGTCGACCCCGTAGAGCTGGATCGAGCGGGGCTTCTCCGTCTCGTCGAAGTGGATCAGCTGCATGGTCTTCTCGTTGCGCTCGACCAGGGCGCGGGTGGTGATCATCTCGCTCACGAACAGCCCCTTGCCGCCCGAGAACTCGCGGCAGAGGGTGCGGAACGGGGCATTGGTGATACCGGCCATGGGTGCGAGCACCACCGGGGGCTGCACGGTGTGCGGGCCGATCGCGAGGGGCGGGGGGAGCGTGGTCATCCGCCCATTGTCCCGCATGCCGGGGCGGTGGGGCGGACGTACCATCGGCCGCATGATCGAGTCGAGTCCCCGGCAGCGCACGCTCGTCCTGGCGATCTGCTGCATGAGCCTGCTGATCGTCAGCCTCGACAACACCGTCCTGAACGTCGCGCTGCCGTCCATGCGCCGCGATCTGGACGCCTCGGTCGCGGGGCTGCAGTGGAGCATCGACTCCTACACCCTGGTCCTGGCCTCGCTGCTGATGCTCGCGGGGTCCACGGCCGACCGGATCGGGCGCCGCAAGGTGTTCGTCGCCGGGCTCGTACTGTTCACCCTCGGCTCCCTGCTGTGCTCGCTCGCCCCCAGCCTCGACTGGCTCATCGTCTTCCGGATGGTCCAGGCGGTCGGCGGTGCGATGCTCAACCCGGTGGCGATGTCGATCATCACCAACACCTTCACCGAGCCCGCCGCCCGGGCCCGGGCCATCGGCGTGTGGGGCGCGGTCGCGGGCCTCTCCATGGCCGCCGGGCCCCTGATCGGCGGCCTGATGGTGGACTCCGTGGGCTGGCGCTCCATCTTCTGGCTCAACCTGCCGATCGGCTTGGCCGCCCTCGTCCTGACCCTGCGCCACATCCCCGAGTCACGGGCCGCCCGGCCGCGCCGGCCGGACCCGGTGGGCCAGGTGCTGGTCATGGCGCTGCTGGGCAGCGTCACGTACGGGATCATCGAGGCGCCCGCCGTCGGCTGGAGCTCGCCGCTGATCGTGGGGTGCGCCGTGGTCGCCGTCGCCTCGCTCGTGGGGCTGCTGGTGTACGAGCCCCGGCGGGAGGAGCCGCTGGTCGACCTGCGGTTCTTCCGGAGCGCTCCGTTCAGCGGCGCGACCGTGATCGCGGTCAGCGCGTTCGCCGGACTGTCCGGCTTCCTGTTCCTGAACACGCTCTACCTCCAGGACGTGCGCGGGCTCGGCGCGCTGGACGCGGGGCTGTACATGCTGCCGATGGCCGTGCTGACCTTCCTGTTCGCCCCGCTGTCGGGGCGGCTGGTCGCGACCCGCGGTCCGCGGCTGCCGCTGCTGGTCGCGGGCGTGACGATGGCGACGAGCGGCCTGCTCTTCGCGGTCTTCGAGGCGGAGACGTCCACCCCGCTGCTCTTCGCCGGCTACATGCTCTTCGGGCTGGGCTTCGGCATGGTCAACGCCCCGGTCACCAACACGGCGGTGTCCGGGATGCCGCGCTCCCAGGCGGGTGTCGCGGCGGCCATCGCGTCCACCAGCCGGCAGACCGGCGGCACCCTGGGCGTCGCGGTGGTCGGCTCGGTGCTGGCGTCCGGGATGGGACACGGTGCGGACTTCGCCGAGGCGACCGGGCCGGCCTGGTGGATCATCACGGGCTGCGGGCTGATCGTGCTGGTGGTGGGGGTGGCCACGAGCGGCCCCTGGGCCCGCTCGACGGCGGCTCGCACCGCCCGCACACTCGACCCCGCGGCCGCGCCGGCACCGGCGGACGCCTGACCGTTCACGCGGTCGCACTCGCGGTGGCGGTCGCGTGGGCGGGGCGGGGGCTCAAGGGCTGACGGGCCGGCCGACCGGCTGACGGGCTCGCGCTACGGGGCCCCAGCGCTCCCCCGGGCTCACTCCTGGCAGCTGAAGTCCTCCGCGCGCGTGTCGATCCGGCCCAGCAAGGCGCGCAGCGTCGTCCGGTCGGCTGCGGAGAGGTCCCCGAAGAGCCCCTGCTCGACCTCGTCGAGGGCCGCGTTCGTCGTGTCCAGCACGGCGGACCCCGCGGAGGTGAGGGCCACGTAGTGGCGCCGGCGGTCGGCCGTGTCGCGGCGGCGTTCGACCAGGCCGTTGTCTGGTCCTCGCGGCCTCCGCGACCGCCACACTCAGCCGCAATGACCAGGTCATGGCGAGCATGCGCAAGGTCGGGGTGCCGGAGGCATGGCTGCCGCGCCTCGCCGCCCTCAAGGCGGCCGGCGCGGTCGGACTCGTCGCCGGGCTCTGGTTCACCCCGCTCGGCATAGCCGCCGCCGTCGGCGTGACCCTCTACTTCATCGGCGCGGTCATCGCCCACCTGCGCGTCAAGGACTACGAGCTCGCACCCGCGGCGATCCTGACCCTCGTCGCGGCGGCGGCGCTGGTCCTGCGCGTCACGGCACAGCCCTGACGAGTGACAGATATTGAAATCTGTCACTCGTCATGCCATTCTCGTTTCATGACCACGAACGCGAACGCCTCCGCTCCCGCTTCCACCGCCCACCGCCGGCTCGGCACCACCGGGCCGGCCGTCTTCCCGCTCGGTCTCGGCTGCATGGGCATGTCCGCCCTGTACGGCGAGGCCGACCGCGCCGAGTCCCTCGCGACGATCCACGCCGCCCTCGACGCCGGCGTCACCCTCCTCGACACCGGTGACTTCTACGGCATGGGGCACAACGAACTGCTGATCGGCGAAGCCCTGCGCACCGCGCCCGTGGCGGCCCGCGAACGGGCGCTGACCAGCGTCAAGTTCGGCGCGTTGCGCACGGTCGAGGGCGGCTTCGCCGGGTACGACGGCCGGCCCGATGCCGTCCGGAACTTCCTGGCCTACTCGCTCCAGCGGCTGGGGCGGGACCACATCGACATCTACCGGATCGCCCGCGTGGACCCGGACGTCCCGATCGAGGAGACCGTCGGGGCCATCGCCGAGGCGGTCCACGCCGGACACGTGCGGCACATCGGCCTCTCCGAGGTCGGCGCTGACACCCTGCGCCGGGCCGCCGCGGTGGCCCCGATCGCGGATCTCCAGATCGAGTACTCGCTGATCTCCCGCGGCATCGAGGACGAGATCCTGCCGACCGCGCGCGAGCTCGGCATCGGCGTCACGGCGTACGGAGTGCTGTCCCGCGGGCTGATCAGCGGCCACTTCTCCCGGGACCGCGAGCTGACGCCCGGGGACTTCCGCGGCATGAGCCCCCGGTTCCAGGGCGACAACCTCGACCGGAACCTCGATCTGGTCGACGCCCTGCGGAAGGTCGCGGACGAGAAGGGGGTCAGCGTCGCCCAGACGGCCATCGCCTGGGTCCTCTCGCGCGGCAGCGACATCGTGCCGCTGGTGGGTGCCCGGCGCCACGACCGGCTCACCGAGGCACTGGGTGCCATGGACGTCACCCTCAGCGCCGCGGACCTGGTCGCGATCGAGGAGGCCGTCCCCGTGGGCTCGGCGTCCGGCGAGCGGTACCCGGCAGCGCAAATGGCCCACCTGGACAGCGAGCACTGAGCTGGCGGTACGGTCGTCCCCATGCCCCCCGCTGCTGCCGAGCCCCTGACCCCCGAGCGCATCCTGGCGACCACCGAGGAGGTGCTGCGCCGCTTCGGTCCCACAAAGGCGACCGTGGTCGACGTGGCCCGCGCCCTGGGCGTCAGCCACGGCAGCGTGTACCGGCACTTCCCGTCGAAGGCGGCGCTGCGCGAGGCCGTCACCGAGCGCTGGCTCACCAAGAGCGCGTTGCTGCTGGAGGGGATCGCCGCGACCCCCGGCGCGAGCGCCCCCTCCAAGCTGGAGGCGTGGCTCGAAGCCCTCTTCGAGGCCAAGCGCCACAAGGCGGGAGACGACCCCGAGCTGTTCGCCACCTACACCGTGCTGCTCGCCGAGAACAGCGGGGTGGTGGACGAGCACCTGACGGAGCTGGTCGCCCAGCTGGCCCGGATCATCGCCGAGGGGGTCGCGGCCGGCTCGCTCGCCGCCGACGACGTCCCGGGCGCCGCCCGCGCGGTCTTCGACGCCACCGGCCGCTTCCACGACCCGCAGTACGCGGCCGACTGGCTCTCGCCGACGATCATCCCGGAGTTCGAAGCGGTCACCTCCCTGGTCATCCGGGGCCTGCGCGCCTGACCGGGCGTCCCGGGCGCACACGGGCCGGCACCGGGCACCGGCCCGGCGCGTCCGGAACGCGCAGCCGGAACAGCCAGCCGGAGCGCTCGGCCGGAATGCTCCGGTCCGGACGCCTTGGTGATCATGACCTGGCGGCGCGAGCTCGACGGGTTCGCGGTCGTCACCCTGGTGTTCCTGGTGATCACGGCGGTCGTCCCGCTCGTCGGCGCGCACTCGGCCCGGGCCCTGCTGATCAAGGACTCGGCCGCCCCGGAGCTCCTCGGGCTGCTCTGCCCGGCCCGACAGACCGGTGGCCCGGTGCGCGTCGCGCTCCGGGCCACCGGCCGGTTTTCATGCCCTGCGGATCTAGCAGCCGAGCAGGCGGCTGCCGAGGTAGCTCTGGATCTGGTCCAGGGAGACGCGCTCCTGCTTCATGGTGTCGCGCTCGCGCACGGTCACCGCGTTGTCGTCCAGGGTGTCGAAGTCGACGGTGACGCAGAACGGCGTGCCGATCTCGTCCTGGCGGCGGTAGCGGCGGCCGATGGCGCCCGCGTCGTCGAACTCGATGTTCCAGAACTTGCGCAGGTCGGCGGCGAGGCCCTTGGCCTTCGGCGACAGCTGCGGGTTGCGCGACAGCGGCAGGACGGCGACCTTGACCGGGGCCAGGCGCGGGTCGAGGCGCATCACGGTGCGCTTCTCCATGACGCCCTTGGCGTTGGGGGCCTCGTCCTCGATGTACGCGTCGAGCATGAAGGCGAGCATGGCGCGGTTGACACCGGCCGCCGGCTCGATGACGTACGGCGTGTAGCGCTCCTTCGACTCCTGGTCGAAGTACACGAGGTCCTGGCCGGAGGCGGCGGAGTGGGCCTTGAGGTCGTAGTCGGTGCGGTTGGCCACGCCCTCCAGCTCGGAGAACTCGTTGCCGCCGAAGTTGAAGCGGTACTCGATGTCAGCGGTGCGCTTCGAGTAGTGGGACAGCTTCTCCTTCGGGTGCTCGAACCAGCGGATGTTCTCCTCGCGGATGCCGAGGCCGCGGTACCAGTTCCAGCGCTCGGCCATCCAGTACTCCTGCCACTGCTCGTCCTCGCCCGGCTTGACGAAGAACTCCATCTCCATCTGCTCGAACTCGCGCGTGCGGAAGATGAAGTTGCCCGGAGTGATCTCGTTCCGGAAGGACTTGCCCATCTGCGCGATGCCGAAGGGCGGCTTCTTGCGCGAAGTGGTCTGCACCTGGGCGAAGTTGGTGAAGATGCCCTGGGCGGTCTCGGGGCGCAGGTACGCCTTGGAGTCCTGGGTCGGGCCGAGGTGCGTCTCCAGCATGCCGGAGAACTGCTTGGGCTCGGTGAACTGGCCCTTCACGCCGCAGTGGGGGCAGTTGACGTCGGCGAGGCCGTTGGCCGGCGGGCGGCCGTGCTTGGCCTCGTACGCCTCTTCAAGGTGGTCCGCGCGGTGGCGCTTGTGACAGGCGGTGCACTCGGTCAGCGGGTCCGAGAAGGTCGCGACGTGGCCGGAGGCCACCCAGACCTCCGGGGCCAGGATCACGGACGAGTCGAGGCCGACGATGTCCTCACGCCCGGTGACCATCGCCTTCCACCACTGGCGCTTGATGTTCTCCTTGAGCTCGACACCCAGCGGGCCGTAATCCCAGGCGGCCTTGGAGCCGCCGTAGATCTCACTGCAAGGGAAAACGAAGCCACGGCGCTTGCTCAGGCTGACGATGGTGTCGATCTTGTCGGCGGCCACGGTGCTCTCTTCATTAACGAGGACGAACGGCGAAGCCTTTAGGTTACCGGCGCCCACACCCTCCCCTTCAAATCGGATCCCCCCCTCCACGGCCCCGGGGCCGGGCTCCCACCTGGTTTGTTGACAACCGTTTCCATCTTTGATGAAAATGGATGTCATGAACGTACGACGCCTCATACCCGCAGCCGCCCTCGCCGGTGCCGTCGCCCTCGGCGCCACGGCCCTCACCGCCTGCTCCGGAGCCAGCGCCGCCGGCAACGGCACCGACGGCAAGCTCGACGTGACGGCGTCGTTCTACCCGATGCAGTTCCTCGCCGAGAAGATCGGCAAGGACCACGTGAAGGTCTCCACCCTGACGAAGCCGGGTGTCGAGCCGCACGACCTGGAGATCACCCCCAAGCAGACCGCGCAGCTCAGCGAGGCCGACGTGGTCCTCTACCTCAAGAGCCTGCAGCCCGCCGTCGACAAGGCCGTCGAGCAGTCCGGCGTGAAGAACGCCGTCGACGCCGGCACCCTCACCACGCTGGAGGCCCACGGCGCCTCAGGCCACGACGACCACGCCGCCGAGGGCGAGGGCGGGGCCGAGGGCCACGACCACAGCCACGGCGAGGCCGGCGAGGACCCGCACGTCTGGCTCGACCCCGCCAAGTACGCGGAGATCGCCAAGGGCGTCGGCGCGGCCCTGGAGAAGGCCGACCCCGGCCACGCGGCGGACTACAAGAAGAACACCGAGGCGCTGGTCGCCGAACTGAACACGCTGGACACGGAGTTCAAGGACGGTCTGAAGAACACGGCCTCCCGGACCTTCATCACCACCCACTCCGCCTTCGGCTACCTCGCCGAGCGCTACGGCCTCGACCAGGAGGGCATCTCCGGCGTCGACCCCGAGTCCGAGCCCAGCCCGGCCCGCATGAAGGACCTCCAGGCCGTGGCGGCGAAGGACAATGTGAGCACGGTGTTCTTCGAGACCCTGGCCAGCGACAAGACGGCCAAGACCCTCGCGAAGGACACGGGCCTGAAGACCGACGTCCTCGACCCGCTCGAGGGAATCACCGACGGCTCCCAGGGCGCCGACTACTTCGAGGTCATGCGGTCGAACCTGAAGAACCTCCAGAAGGCGCTCGGAGCCAAGTAATGACAGCAGCAGCAACGGAGGCGCGAGCCATGCAGTCCACGCCAGGGCAGGCAGCGGACCAGCCCGTCATATCCCTGCGCGGGGCCACGGCCTCGCTCGGCTCCCGCCCCGTGCTGCGCGGCGTCGACCTCACCGTCCACCGCGGCGAGGTCGTCGCCCTGCTCGGCGCCAACGGCTCCGGCAAGTCCACGGCCGTCCGCGCCGTGGTCGGCCAGGTCCCGCTGACCGACGGGGAGCTGTCCCTCTTCGGTACGGACTTCAAGCGCTTCCGCGCGTGGTCGCGGATCGGGTACGTCCCGCAGCGCACCACCGCCGCAGGCGGCGTCCCCGCCACCGTCCGGGAGGTCGTTTCCGCCGGACGCCTCGCCCGCTCCCGCTTCGGCCTGCTGCGCCGGGCAGACAAGGACGCCGTCGGCCGCGCCCTGTCCCTCGTCGACATGGACGCGTACGCCGACGCCTCGGTCAACGCCCTCTCCGGCGGCCAGCACCAGCGCGTGCTCATCGCCCGGGCTCTGGCTGTCGAGCCCGAACTCCTGATCATGGACGAGCCGATGGCGGGCGTGGACCTCGACAACCAGGCGGTCCTCGCGCACGCCCTGCGCAACCAGGTCGACGCCGGCACGACCGTGCTGCTCGTCCTGCACGAGCTGGGCCCGCTGGAGCCGCTGATCGACCGGGCCGTCGTCCTGCGCGACGGCTGCGTCGTCCACGACGGCCCGCCCCCGGAGGCCGTGGGCCAGCACGCCCTGCCCGGCCACGACCACGTACACCCCCACGCGGCGCACGACGCCGAGCCCCTGCGGACGGGACTCCTGAGCTGATGGAACTCCTCGACTACCCCTTCATGGTGCGGGCGCTGATCGCGGCCGCACTGGTCGGCATCACCGCGCCCGCGATCGGCACGTACCTCGTCCAGCGCCGCCAGGCCGTCATGGGCGACGGCCTCGGCCACGTGGCCATGACCGGCGTCGCGCTCGGGTTCGTCCTCAACACCAGCCCGGTCTGGATGGCGACCCTGGTGGCCGTCGTCGGCGCCATCGGCATGGAGCTGATCCGGTCCCGCGGCAAGACCAGCGGCGACGTGGCGCTCGCCATGCTGTTCTATGGCGGCCTGGCCGGCGGCGTCATGATCATCAGCGTGGGCGGGGGCTCCACGGCCAAGCTGCTCAGCGCGATGTTCGGTTCGATCACCACGGTCGCGGCCGAGGACGTCGTCGCCGTGGCGGTCCTCTCCGCGTTCGTCCTCGCCGTCACCATCGGCCTGCGCCGGCAGCTGTTCGCCGTCTGCCAGGACGAGGAGTTCGCCCGGGTCACCGGCCTGCCGGTGCGCCTCCTGAACCTGCTGATCATCGTGACCGCCGCGGTCACCGTCACCGTCGCCATGCGCATCGTCGGCCTGCTGCTGGTCAGCGCCATGATGGTGATCCCCGTGGCGGCCGCCCAGCGGGTCACCCGCGGGTTCACCGCGACGCTGTCGCTGGCCATGGCGATCGGCCTGGTCGTCTCCCTGACCGGCACGGTCACCACGTACTACGTCGAGGCGCCCTCGGGCGCGGCCATCGTGCTGCTCGCCATCGCCGTCTTCATGGCGATGACCGCCCTGTCGACGCCGCTGGCCAGGCGCCGGGCGAAGGCCGCACGCGCGGCCGAAGAGGTCTGCACCCGGGACGACGTGAAGGTCTAGGAGGGCCGACCGCCTGGCACAATGGGCCCGAGCCGAACGCCCGAGGCCGATACGAGGAGGAACCGGTGGCGACTGCGCCTGGCGAGACGAATACCGCGCCAGTACGAGGACGATCCACCCGGCAGCGGGCCGCCGTGGCGGCGGCGCTGGACGAGGTGGACGAGTTCCGCAGTGCCCAGGAACTCCACGACATGCTCAAGCACCGTGGCGACTCCGTGGGCCTGACCACCGTGTACCGCACCCTCCAGTCGCTCGCGGAGGCCGGCGAGGTCGACGTCCTGCGCACCAGCGACGGCGAGTCGGTCTACCGCCGCTGCTCCACCGGCGACCACCACCACCACCTGGTCTGCCGCAAGTGCGGCAAGGCGGTCGAGGTGGAGGGCCCGGCCGTGGAGAAGTGGGCGGAGTCGATCGCCGCCGAGCACGGCTACGTGAACGTGGCCCACACGGTGGAGATCTTCGGCACCTGCGCGGACTGCGCCGCCGCCGGCTAGATCCTGCTCAGGTGCCGGTCCAGGACGGCACGGATCCGGTCGATGTCCCCGGGGTCCGCGGCCGCCCGCTTCGGGAGCCAGCCCAGGGTTCCGCCGGCGAAGACGAGGACGAACAGGTTCCGGGTCTCCGTCCACCCCCGGTACCTGTCCCATCTGTACGCGACCACCGTGCCGTCGGGCCGGTGGTTGGACATCCCCCGTTCGGTGACCACGCAGCGGTACTCCGGGTGCTCCGCCGCCCAGCGGTACATCCGGCGTGCGAGCCGGCACAGGTCCAGGCAGAGGCAGAGGGCCCCCAGCGCCGACCCCACCCCGGCCGCGAAGGCCAGGCCGGCCGGGCTCGTCCCCCGTCCGTGCTGCCCCACGATCAACACGACCGGCACCAGGGGAACCAGTACCAGCCACAGCAGCGCCTGACCGCGCCCGGCTGGCGCCCGGACCGCGCGCCAGCGCAGCACCTCCCGTACGTCGCGCCGGGCCGGGCCGTAGTGCAGCTCCACCGCCTCGTCAGTCATGTCCATGACGGTGGAGCCTAGTGGGCGCTTCAGCCCGCGGAGCCCTCCGCCTGGTTCGGGACCGCGCCGCCGAAGCGGCGGTCGCGCTGGGCGTACTCCAGGCACGCGGCCCAGAGGTTGCGGCGGTCGAAGTCGGGCCACAGCACGTCCTGGAAGACCATCTCCGCGTACGCGCTCTGCCAGAGCAGGTAGTTGGAGGTGCGCTGCTCTCCGCTGGGCCGCAGGAACAGGTCCACGTCCGGCATGTCCGGGTAGTACATGTACTTCGCGACGGTCTTCTCGTTCACCTTCGACGGGTCGAGCCGGCCCGCCGCCACGTCGCGGGCGATCGCCTGCGCCGCGTCCGCGATCTCCGCGCGGCCGCCGTAGTTGACGCAGAAGTACAGGGTCATCGCGTCGTTGTCGACGGTCTGCTCCTGGGCGACCTGGAGCTCCTGGACGACCGACTTCCACATCTTCGGCATGCGGCCCACCCAGCGGATGCGGATGCCCAGCTCGTTCATCTCGTCGCGGCGGCGGCGGATGACGTCGCGGTTGAAGTTCATCAGGAAGCGGACCTCGTCGGGCGAGCGCTTCCAGTTCTCCGTCGAGAAGGCGTACAGGGAGAGGTTCTTGACGCCCATCTCGAGGCAGCCCTTGAGCACGTCGAGCACGACGCCCTCGCCCACCTTGTGCCCTTCGGTGCGCGGCAGACCGCGCTCCTTGGCCCAGCGGCCGTTGCCGTCCATGACGACCGCGACGTGGTTCGGGACCAGCTCACCGGGGATCTTCGGCGGACGCGCACCGGACGGGTGCGGCTCGGGAACCTTGTACTCGCGGCGAGAGCGTCCCAGAATCCCGCGTCGTGCCATGTGCCCAGCTCCTATTTCTCGACGTATCGAAGGGAGCGTAGCCCGCGCTCCAGATGCCAGTGCAAATAGGCGGAGACCAGCCCACTGCCCTCCCGCACGTGACGCGGCTCGCACGCGTCGGCATGGTTCCAGTCGCCCGTCAGCAGGGCGCTGAGCAGGGCGATGGCCTCCGACGAGGGTACGACGCTGCCGGGCACCCGGCAGTCCCCGCATATGACTCCGCCCGCGGCGACGGAGAAGTGGCGGTTGGGGCCGTGGATGCCGCACTTGGCGCAGTCCTCGAAGCTGGGCGCGTAGCCGTTGACGGCGAGGGAGCGCAGCAGGAAGGCGTCGAGGATGAGGTGCGGCTCGTGTTCGCCGCGCGAGAGGGTGCGCAGGGCGCCGACGAGGAGCAGGTACTGCTGGACGGAGGGCTCGCCCTCGTTCTCCGTGAACCGCTCGGCGGTCTCCAGCATGGCGGTGCCGGCGGTGTAGCGGGCGTAGTCGGTGACGATGCCGTTGCCGTACGGGGCGATGATCTCGGTCTGGGTGCAGAGCGGCAGGCTGCGGCCGATCAGCTCGCCGCCGCGGGCGAAGAACTGCACGTCGGCGTGGGAGAAAGGTTCCAGCCGGGACCCGAACTTGGATTTCGTACGCCGGACTCCGCGGGCGACGGCCCGCACCCGGCCGTGGCCCCGGGTCAGCAGCGTGATGATGCGGTCCGCCTCACCCAGCTTCTGGGTGCGCAGCACGATGCCGTCGTCGCGGAACAGACTCATGCGCCCATTGTCCCCTGCGGTCCACCCGTACGGGAACGCGCGCACGGACGGGGCCGGACGGCGCCGGCCCCGCCGCGGACCGGGGTCCGGGCGGGGGCGGGCACCCGTGGGGAGGGATCAGGGAGCGGGGGTTCCCGCGTCCCCCGCCGTGGCGACCCTGCCGTCGGCCTTCCCGGTCCCGGCGTCGGCCTTCCCTGCCCCGGTGTCGGCCTTTACGGCACCGTCGTCCGCCGGGTCGTCCCCCACCGGGGCCGCCGCCTGGGCGGGCAGCTCTGCGCGGGGGACGGACTGCGCGCCGTCCGCGGCCGGGCCGTTGAAGATCAGGTTGAGGACGATGGCGGCGGTGGCGCCGAGGGTGACGCCGCTGTTCAGGAGCGAGGACAGGTCCGCGTCCATGTGCTGGGTGAAGAACACCGGGACGGTCGCGGGGAGCAGGGCGAAGGCGAGGGACACGCCGACGATCAGCGCGTTCCTCTCCTCCTTGAGGTCCACCTTGCCCAGGGTCTGGATGCCGGCCAGCGCGACCATGCCGAACATGACGGTCGCGGCCCCGCCCAGGACCCCGTGCGGCACGGCGGCGACGATCGCGGCGGCCTTGGGGAGCAGACCGAGCACGATCATGAAGACGCCGGCGGCGACGACCACGAACCGGCTCTTGACCTTCGTCATCCGCACGAGGCCGACGTTCTCGGCGAAGGCCACGTACGGGAAGGAGTTGAGGACGCCGCCGAGGGCGGTCGCGGCGCCGTCGGCGCGCAGGGCGCGGGCCACGGTCTCGCTGTCGATGTCCTTCTCGACGATCTCGCCGACGGCGTACGTGTCACCGGTCGTCTCGACCATGGTGATCAGCATGACGATGAGCATCAGGACGATCGGGAACCACTCGAACTTCGGCACGCCGAAGTGGAAGGGGGTGGTGACGCCGATCCAGCCGGAGTTGCCGACGTCGCCGAACTTCGCGTCCCCGAGGAGGAACGCGACCGCGGTGCCGCCGACCAGGCCGAGGAGGATGGAGATGCTGGAGAGGAACGGCTTGCCGATCTTCATCAGGACGAGGATGAAGAGCATCGTGCCGCCCGCGTAGGCGAAGTGCTTCGGGTCGCCGAAATCGGGGCTGCCGACGCCACCGGCGGCGTCGTTCAGGCCGACCGGGATCAGGACGATGCCCAGGACGGTGATCACCGTGCCGGTGACGACCGGCGGGAAGAGCCGCATGACCGACCGGAAGGCCTTGGCGGGCAGCCAGGCGAAGGCGAAGGTCGCGATGCCGGCGGTGATGACGGCGCCGTAGATGACCAGCAGCGCGGCGGTGCCGCCTCCCGCACCGAGGCCGATGGCGATCATCGGGGAGACGGCGGTGAAGGTGACGCCCTGGATGAGGGGCAGCCGCGCGCCGATCCGGCCTATGCCCCAGGCCTGGATGATCGAGGCGATGCCGCAGGTGAACAGGTCCGCGTTGATCAGGTAGACGAGCTGCTCGGGGCTCAGCTTCAGCGCGTTGCCGACGATGATCGGGACGATCACCGCGCCGGCGTAGAACGCGAGTACGTGCTGGAAGCCGTACAGCGCGAGCTTGGGGAGGGGGAGCACCTCGTCGACCGGGTGCGTGCTCTGCTGTCCGTTGACGGAAAGCCGGGCGGCGACACGTGCCATCTCTGCCTTGCCCTTCAAGAGGTGAGGTAAGTGAGAGGAGTTCTGGTGATCCCTGGCCGGAGTGGGTCGCTAACCCGTTGGTCCGTCAGGGTGGTCAGGAGTTCACGTGCATCGAAGCCCCGTGGTGTTACCGGCGGCGTCTCGTCGTGTGACCGGAATTGAACGCCTGTGGGGGTCCTCACAGATATCGTCGGCTTCTACAAACTGTTGACTCCCCCGGGCATCCGATTCGTAGGTTCCGCCCCTGGTCTGGCGCCCGGCACGGGAGTAAGGGCGGGTGCGCGGGCGCCGGTCATCCCCTGCTGCACTCCTGCGAAGCGGCCTGCGCCGCGCCATGCCGCTACGCGCGTCCACCGCGTTCCGCACAGCAAACCGGCAGGCCGCGCTCCGGCCGTCGTCGGGTGGTGCCGGGTGGCCCGGAGCAACCCGCTCCACGGGCTCGTACGGGTCACGGGCGGCGCCGTTCCGGCGCCGCGAGGCCGGATCGTTACGCCGGGAGGGCCCGTTCCGGACCGGTATGGGCGCCCCGCGCGCGACCGGAACCGAAAGGATCAGGCCCGGCGGCCGCATACAGCCGTGGTCGCGCGCCGGCGCGCCCACCCCGAGGCGGGCGGTCGGCGCCGGCGCGGCCGCTCCTGGAGGGGGCCGTCAGGGGGCCCGTACGGCCGACAGCAGCCGGGCGACCTCGTCCGCGTCGATCCGCAGCGCCGCGCCCACCGTGGCGAGCACCTCGCGTTCGGCCGGGATGTACGGGCCGTCCGCGAGGGCGATCCGCGCGCCCTGCAGCAGGATCGATTCGCGGCCGGGGGCGGCGAGGTGCGGAGCCAGCGGCTCCAGGGCCTCGTGGAGCTCTATCGACAGCGCGGCCCCGCAGCACTCGGGCACGTCGTACAGCCCGAGCCGGCCCTCGTCGCTGCACAGCGCCTCCACGAGGGACTCCAGCTGCTCCTCCCCGCAGTCCTGGAACCCCGCGGCCCGTACGGCGCACACGGCGGCTTCCAGCGCGCTGCGGGAGGCCGTCCCGCCCGCGGCCAGCACGGCCAGCGCCACGGTGTGCACCGCGTCGCGCAGCAGCGCCGTGAAGCGGGTGGTGGTCAGGTGGTCCAGGACGTCGGTGTCGAAGCGCTCACGGCAGGCGTGGCACTCCACGACGGGCCCGGCGAGCCCGCGGGGCAGCAGCGGCACCCCGAGGACGGCGAAGCGGCGGCGCCCGGTGCGCCGGCGGTAATTCCGGTCCCCACCGCAGGCGGGGCAGAAGAACTCCCCGTCGCCCACGGTGCTCCAGGTGGTACGGGTGCCCCAGACCCTCAGCTTCCGGCCGTCCCCACCCCGAACTGGCAGCACGTCGCACCTCCGTAACCTTCCGGCAACATCGCCGGGTGGGCGTGATGTTAGCCACATCGGTGAGGATGCGTCAGTCGTGTGACAGGACAACATGGCGCGGGACGGGGACTTGGCCGGTCTGCGCCCCCGCGCACGCCCCCGTTTTCCGGGCCGTACCGGGCCCGGGAACCGCGGAACCCCGCCCCTCCCCGGAGGGAGGCGGCGGGGTCTGTCGCAGGAGTGTCAGCGGCCCGCGCGGTTGACGGCCGAGATGACCGCCTTCAGGGAGGCGCGGGTGGTGTTGGCGTCGGTGCCGATGCCCCACAGGACACGGCCGTCGATCGCGCACTCGATGTACGAGGCGGCCACGGCGGAGGCGCCCTCGCTCATGGTGTGCTCGGTGTAGTCCAGCAGGCGGGCGTCGATGCCGATGCCGGCCAGCGCGTCGAAGAAGGCCGAGATCGGTCCGTTGCCGGTGCCCTCCAGCACGGTGTCCACGCCGTCCACGACCGCCTCGACGGTCAGCGTGTCCGTGCCGTCCTTGTCGGTGGTGGTCTGGCCGGAACGCAGCTGGATGCGCCCCCACGGGTTCTCGGGGTTGGGCAGGTACTCGTCCTGGAAGACGGACCAGATCGCCTTCGGCGTGACCTCGCCGCCCTCGGAGTCGGTCTTGGCCTGGATTATGCGGGAGAACTCGATCTGCATGCGGCGCGGCAGGTCCAGCTTGTGGTCGTTCTTCAGGACGTAGGCGATGCCGCCCTTGCCGGACTGCGAGTTGACGCGGATGACGGCCTCGTAGGAGCGGCCGACGTCCTTCGGGTCGATGGGCAGGTACGGGACCGCCCACTCGATTTCGTCCACGGTCCTGCCGGCGGCGGCCGCGTCGGCCTCCATGGCGTCGAAGCCCTTCTTGATGGCGTCCTGGTGGGAGCCGGAGAAGGCGGTGTAGACCAGGTCGCCCGCGTAGGGGTGGCGCGGGTGGACCTCCATCTGGTTGCAGTACTCGCTGGTGCGGCGGATCTCGTCGATCTGCGAGAAGTCGATCTGCGGGTCGATGCCCTGGGAGAACAGGTTCATGCCCAGGGTGATCAGGTCGACGTTGCCGGTGCGCTCGCCCTGTCCGAACAGGCAGCCCTCGATGCGGTCGGCGCCGGCCATCAGCGCCAGCTCGGCGGCGGCGACGGCGGTGCCGCGGTCGTTGTGCGGGTGCACGGAGATGCAGATGTGCTCGCGGCGGGTCAGGTTGCGGGCCATCCACTCGAAGCGGTCGGCGTGCGTGGACGGCGTCGAGCGCTCGACCGTGGCGGGCAGGTTCAGGATGATCTCGCGGCCCTCGCCCGGCTGCCACACGTCGCAGACGGCCTCGCAGACCTCCAGGGCGAAGTCCAGCTCGGTGTCGGTGAAGATCTCCGGGCTGTACTGGTAGCCGAAGGTCGTCTCCGGGCCCAGCAGCTTCTCGGCGTACTCCATGACCAGGCGGGTGCCGTCGACGGCGATCTGCTTGATCTGCTCCTTGGAACCGCGGAAGACGACCCGGCGGAAGGTCGGGGCCGTCGCGTTGTACAGGTGCACGGTGGCGCGGTGGGCGCCGACCAGGGATTCCACGGTCCGCTCGATCAGGTCCTCGCGGGCCTGGGTCAGTACGGAGATGGTGACGTCGTCCGGGATCGCGCCCTCTTCGATGATGGACCGCACGAAGGCGAAGTCCGTCTCGCCGGAGGAGGGGAAGCCGACCTCGATCTCCTTGTAGCCCATGCGCACCAGCAGGTCGAACATCTCGCGCTTGCGGGCCGGGGTCATCGGGTCGATCAGCGACTGGTTGCCGTCGCGCAGGTCGGTCGACAGCCAGCGGGGAGCCCGGGTGACGCGGGCGTTCGGCCAGGTGCGGTCGGGGATCTCGACCTGCTCGTAGGAGCCGTACTTGTGGATCGGCATCCCGGAGGGCCGCTGGGTGTGGGTCGCGTTCGTGATGGGCGTGGGGCGACCGACAAAAGGCTGCTGGCTCATGGCGTTGGGCTCCTCGCGTGTCCGCGTGTAGTTCGCTGGGCCGACGGGCGGTCGCAAAACCGCAACACCAAACTCCGCGGGGAGGGGGCCGGCCTACGACTACAGACCCTCGCCGCGGCAGCTAAGGAGAAGCAGCCCGAAACGCATGATGGGCCGAGCCTAACCGAGCCGCGCGTGCGCGGGGGTCCTGTTTCAGTATGCAAGACCCTCCAGTCCGATTTACACCAAATGTGAGCTAAGTCGCTTAAGGTGCGGCGCGAGTCAGTGGGGTCCGTCAATCCGGAGCCCCCGCGTTCAGACGTGCGAATGAATCATGGTTGCAGGTAGTGACAGAGAAGTGACCCGCTGCCACATTGCCGAGCATGGACGCCTCTCCGACCCGCCGCCACCCCGTCTTCTGCACGGTCGTGCCGCCGCACCTGCTCGACCGCATCGCCCGCTCCCGGAACCCCCGGTTCGCCGATCTCGCGCAGGCCACCCTCGAACGCGACTCCCTCCTGCGCACCCGCCGTCGGGTCACCGCCGTCCGGGGCGTCGCGGCCCCCGCCCCGGCCGCGCCCGCCCCCGACCGGCCCGACCGGACCGTGTACGACGCCCAGCACCGGACCCGGCTGCCCGGGCGGAAGGTCCGCGAGGAGGGCGGGCCCGTCAGCGCGGACGTCACCGTCAACCGGGCCCACGCCGGGCTCGGGGCGACGTACGAGCTGTTCCTGACCGCCTTCGAGCGCCGCTCGATCGACGACGCCGGGCTCCCGCTCGACGCGACCGTCCACTACGGCGAGGAGTACAACAACGCCTTCTGGGACGGGCGGCAGATGGTCTTCGGCGACGGCGACGGCGAGCTCTTCCTCGACTTCACCGTGTCGGTGGACGTCATCGGCCACGAGCTCGCGCACGGGGTCACCCAGTACACGGCGAACCTGGAGTACCACGGCCAGTCGGGCGCCCTCAACGAATCCGTGTCGGACGTCTTCGGCTCCCTCATCAAGCAGTACTCGCTCGACCAGACGGCCGACCGCGCGGACTGGCTGATCGGGGCCGGACTGCTGGGGCCCGCCGTCGACCGGGGCCAGGCCCTGCGGTCGATGAAGGCGCCCGGGACGGCGTACGAGGACGACGAGCTCGGCAAGGACCCGCAGCCGGCCACGATGGACGACTACGTCGACACCGTCCGCGACAACGGCGGGGTGCACATCAACTCCGGCATCCCGAACCACGCCTTCTACATCGTGGCGAGCGAGCTGGGCGGCAAGGCCTGGGAGCGGGCCGGACAGATCTGGTACGACGCCCTGACCGGCGGGGAGCTCGCCACGGACGCCGACTTCCGGGACTTCGCCCGGGTGACGGCGGCGGCGGCCGTGGCCCGGTACGGCGAGGGCGGCGCGGAGCACCAGGCGCTCCAGAAGGCGTGGTCCGCGGTCGGGCTGGGGTAGGAGGCGGACATGCGGATCTCAGTGGTGCGGACGGGCGGCTTCGCGGGCATCGAGCGACGGGGCGAGGTGGACACCTCCGGACGGCCGGACGAGGACGAGTGGCGGGCCCTAGCCCTGCGGGCGCTGCGGCCCGGCCCGCCCTGCGATCCGGCGGGCCCGGCGGGCGGCGTCCGGGACGGGTTCTCGTACACGGTCACCGTGGACGGGCGGACGGTGTCGTTCCGCGACCCGCACCTCTCGGACGCGCAGCGGGCGCTGGTCTCGCGCGTCCTGAAAGAAGGTGCCTGAGCCGGGCCGCTTTGCTTGGATGACGGATGAGCGACCAGGTGATCGACGAGACGACGCTGTCCGAGCTGGAGCGGTACTACGACACGGTGCCCCGCGAAGGCGGGGCCCGGGCCGAGGACTTCGGACCGCTGACGCTCTTCGTGCAGGAGGGCGCGGGCTGGCCGTACTACGCGCGGCCCGCGCCCGGCGGCCCCGACGCGACCGCCGACGACGTACGGCGGGTCGTGGCGCGGCAGCGCGAGCTGGGGGTCCCCGAGGCCTTCGAGTGGGTGGCCGAGACCACCCCCTCGCTGCGCGCGGCGGTGGAGGATGCGGGGCTGCACGTCCACGCGCACCCGCTGATGGTGCTGGACCCGGCCGCGGTACGGACGCCCGCGCACCCGGAGGTACGGCTGCTCGGCGCGGACGACCCGCTGCTGGCGGCGGCCGTGGCCGTCCCGTCCCTGGCCTTCGCGGCGCCGGGCACGGCGGTGGGCGAGGCCGGACCCGCCGAGCTGGCCGCGGCGCTGGCCGACCCGGAGGCGGAGGCCCGCCGGGCGCGCGTCGCGGACAGGATCGCGTCGGGCCGCACGGCGATGGCCGCGGCCGTCCGGGACGGCGTGGTCCTCTGCTCCGGCCTGTACAACCCGGTGGGCGACGTGGCCGAGGTGGTCGGCGTGGGCACGCTGCCGTCGGCGCGCCGGCAGGGCCTGGCCCTCGGCGTCACGTCGGCGCTCGTCGCGGCGGCCCGCGAACGGGGCGCCCGTACGGTCTTCCTCTCGGCGGGCGACGAGGACGTGGCCGCCTCTACGGCCGCATCGGCTTCCGCCGGGTGGCGACGGCCCTGATCGCGGAGCCGCAGCACGCGTAGTTTGCCGGAACGGCAACGGGGTTTGCCCGCGCGGGCGGGGCGGGCGGAGCATCGGCGGTGTCCGCACCGCCACCGGTCGAGGAGTGATCCCGTGTCCGCACAGCACCAGCAGCCGCACCATGACCCGCACGCAGAGCACGAGCAGCCGGCGCCGCACCCGCACCAGGAGCACCCGCACGAGCCGGGCGACGAGGGCGGGGAGCAGTACTGGGACGGCCGCTACGGCGAGAGCGACCGGATCTGGAGCGGCGACGCCAACGCCGCCCTGGTCCGGGAGACTTCGGAGCTTCCCCCCGGCCGGGCCCTGGACCTCGGCTGCGGCGAGGGCGGCGACGCCATCTGGCTGGCCCGGCGCGGCTGGCGGGTCACCGGTACGGACATCTCCGGGGTGGCGCTGGAGCGCGCAGCCGGGCACGCCGTCGAGGCGGGGGTCGGCGACCTCGTGGAGTGGCAGCGGCACGACCTGGCCGAGTCGTTCCCGGCCGGGGAGTTCGACCTGGTGTCGGCGTGCTTCCTGCACACGTACGGGGATTTCCCGCGCGAGCGGATCCTGCGCACCGCGGCCGCCGCGGTGGCCCCTGGCGGGACCCTGCTGATCGTCGGCCACGGCGGCTGGGCGTCCTGGCAGAAGAACCTGCACCCGGAGGTGCACTTCCCGACGCCCGGCGAGGTCGTGGAGCAGCTGGAGCTGCCCGAGGGGGACTGGGAGGTGCTGGTGGCCGAGGAGCACGAGCGGGTCCAGGCGCAGCCCGACGGCACGCCCGGGACGCGCACGGACAACGCGGTCAAGGTCCGCCGACTGCGCTGACGCCGGCCCGGGGCGCCTCCCCGCCGGCCTCCGCAAGCCTCCCCCTGCCCCCGGCCTCCCCGACACCCCCTGCCCGTCCGACCGGGCAGGGGGTGTCGGGGTCCGTCAGAAGCCGAGCTTGCGCAGCTGCTTGGGGTCGCGCTGCCAGTCCTTGGCGACCTTCACGTGCAGGTCGAGGAAGACCGGGGTGCCGAGCAGCGCCTCGATGTGCTTGCGCGACTTCATCCCGACCTCCTTCAGGCGGGCGCCCTTCGGGCCGATGATGATGCCCTTCTGGCTCGGCCGCTCGATGTAGACGTTCGCGTGGATGTCGAGCAGCGGCCGGTCGGCGGGGCGGTTCTCCCGCGGGATCATCTCCTCGACGACCACGGCGATGGAGTGCGGGAGCTCGTCCCGTACGCCCTCCAGCGCGGCCTCGCGGATCAGTTCCGCGACCATGACCATCTCGGGCTCGTCGGTGAGGTCGCCCTCCGGGTACAGCGGCGGGCTCACGGGCAGCAGCGGCGCGATCAGGTCGGCCAGCAGCTGGACCTGGGTGTCGCCGACCGCCGAGACGGGAACGATCTCGGCCCACTCGAAGCCGAGCTCGGTGCTGAGCTGGTGGATCGCGAGGAGCTGCTCGGCGAGCTGCTTGGACTCGACCAGGTCGGTCTTCGTCACGATGGCGATCTTGGGGGTCTTCTTGATCCCCGCGAGCTCCTTCGCGATGAACTTGTCGCCGGGGCCCAGCTTCTGGTCGGCCGGCAGGCAGAAGCCGATCACGTCGACCTCGGACCAGGTGGCGCGGACGACGTCGTTGAGGCGCTCGCCGAGCAGGGTGCGCGGCTTGTGCAGCCCCGGGGTGTCGACGAGGACGAGCTGCGCGTCGGGGCGGTGCACGATCCCGCGGACGGTGTGGCGGGTGGTCTGCGGCCGGTTGGAGGTGATCGCGACCTTGGTGCCCACGAGTGCGTTGGTGAGGGTCGACTTGCCCGCGTTGGGGCGTCCGACGAAGCAGGCGAAGCCCGCACGGTGCGGGCTGGTGGACTCGGGGGAACGATCGCTCATACGGGCCATTCTCCCCGATGCCGCTCCCAGCGCCGACCAGGCCCCGGCGGCGAGGGCGCTCCCGCCCGCGAGGAGGGGGGCCAGGAGGGGGTGCGGGGCATGGCTGGCACGGCCCTGAGCTGTGGTTCCGTCGGCCGCGGCCCGTACGGTCACCTCGGCCCATTCTGCCCCGGGAGGGTCCTCCCAGCGGGCGCGGAGCCGGACCTCCTGACCCGGCAGCAGCTCGGCCGGCACCCCGGTGAGCCCGCGGGCGACGAGGGTGCGGCCGAGCGCGCCGGTGGCGGTGAGGGCGGCGCGCGGGCGCAGGGTGACGTTGCCGGTGTTGCGGAGCGTGTACGCGACCTCCGCGCCGGCGCCGCCCCGGCTGACGGAGACCCCCCGGACGGCGAGGGCGGGGGCGGTCGGGCCGGTCACCCGCAGGTAGAGCCGCGCGGCAACGGCCTGCCGGACGCCGATCCCCCGGCCGGTGACGGCCCCGGGCCGCTCCTCCAGGGCCACGATGGCGCCGGGGTGGTCCCCCGGTTCGGCGCGGTCCGGAACGGTCACGGTGAAGCCGACGCCCACGGCCCCGCGGGCGGGCACGGTGACCCGCTCCCGGTCGAGCCTGGCCCAGGCGGCGGTGGCCCGGCGCGGCTCGTCGGGGCCGCGCAGGGCGAAGCCGCCGTCCCGGGCGGTGTTGTAGGCGTCGGCGGCGTAGAGGCGGAAGGTGCGGGGGCGGTCGGTGCGGTTGGCGATGGTGACGGTGTCCGCGGCGGCGGCGCCGGGTGCGGCGGCGAGGTAGAAGTACGGGCGCTGGCCGACGGCGGTGGCGGCGGGCAGCACGGACCACTGCCCGTTGTCGGCGGCCGCGGCCGCCCCCGCGGTGCCCAGCAGGACGGCGGCCGGGGCGAGGACGCCGAGCAGCAGGGCCCGCACGGCGGCGCCGCGCCGCGGGCGCACCGGCCGCGAAGGGGACGGCGGCGGTGACGGCCGGGCGGTCACGACAGGGTTCACGACAGGGTGAGGGTCAGGACCGCCGTGTACGCGCCCGGCGGGGTGTAGCGGGGCACCTGGAGCGTGACCGCGGCGTCGACCGTGAAGTCACCGCCCACCACGGCCGCGTCGGGGGTCGAGGCCAGCACCGCCCCGTCGGGGCCGACGGGGCCCGCGCTGCCCGGCGTACAGGGGCTGGGGCTGCCGGCCGCGGCGGCGCAGGACGGGGTCCAGGAGAGGGAGGCGCCCGGGATGCGGACCCCGCCCGGGCCCGTGAAGTCGGTGACCTTGCCGGTCAGGGACCAGCCGGCCGGGCCGCCGCGGGCGTCCTTGACGGAGACCGTCCCGATCCGGCCGGGGGCGGCGCCGCCGTCGCCGTACGGGACCGCGCCCAGCGCGATGTCCTCGCCGGCCTGCGTCATGCCGAGCACGCCCGGCTCGACGGTGGCCGTGACCTTCCGGGTGCCCGGGGGCGGCGGCGCCGCGTCGATGACGGCGTACGCGGCAGGACCCGACCCCAGCCCCGCCGACCAGGCCGGCCCCTCGTACGCGACGACGCCGGTGGTGGCCCGGTCGGTGACGGGCAGCCGGGCCAGGACCACGCCCGCCCCGTCGGCGGTGGCGGTGACCCGGTCGGCGGTCCCGGCGGCCCCGGCGCGGCCGGCCAGCGTCACGGACGTGCCCGGGGGGAAGCCGGCGGCGGTGACCTCGACGACGGCGCCCGGTCTGCCGTGGGCGGAGCCGAGGAAGACGCTGCGGAGGTTGGCGGTGGGCAGCTCGGTCGAGGTGAGGCGCGCGGAGACAGGGGTCCCGGTGGCCGTGCACACGGTGTCGAGGTCCAGGAGGTGACTGGTGTGCAGGGTGTAGCCGCCCGGGGCGAGGGTGATTTCGCCGGGGGCGGTGACGGTGAAGGCGCCCGTCATGGCGACGGGCGGGAGCGGCTCGCCCGCCCCGACGGGATCGTTGCGCTCGGCGCCGACGACGGTGACCTCACCGCTCTGCGCGCCGGCCAGCAGGATCCGCCCGGTCGGGGTCACCACGTCCGCGGGGAGTCCGGCGCCCACCGGGTTCACGGCGGGGGTCCGGGTCACCTGGTAGGTCACGGTGACGGTGTCCCCGACCCGCGGCGCCGGGTTGTCGACGGTGATCCGGGCCGTGGTGGGTCCCTCGGCGGGCGGAAGTCCGGCCTCCTGCGGCGCCACGCACTGGGTCGGGAAGTCCACCCGGCCCGGCACCCGGCCGGCGGGGGGCTCCCCCTCGGCGGCGGCGGGCGGGCCGAGCGCTCCCCCGGTCGCCGCCGCGAGCACCGCCATGCCGACGGCCGCCGACCATCTCCGGTTCCGCGCCCCTGTTCGCACTGCCCGCCCCCTGGGTTCCGTCCCGCCGACAGGGGGCCATTCACGAGCGGACGGCGGCAGAAGTCAATGCGCGGACCCGGCACCGCCTGATGGTCCATCAGGAGATGTCAGGATGCCCGCACGCCGGCCCCGCCCGCGCCGCCGGCGACCCCCGCGCTGCCGGTACCGTCCGTACCGCCCGCGCCGCCTTCACGGAAGGTGCGCCGGTACGCCGTCGGACTCACCCCGAGCACCGCCTGCACGTGTTTGCGCAGCGACTGGGCGGTCCCGAACCCCGTCTCCCGCGCCACCTGCTCCACCGGCAGGTCCGTCAGCTCCAGCAGCCGCCGCGCCCGCTCCACCCGCTGTCCGGTGATCCACTGCCCGGGGCTGATCCCCGACTCCTCGCGGAAGCGGCGCGTGAAGGTCCGTACCGACATGGCCTCCTGGCGGGCCAGGTCGGTCAGGCGCAGCGGCTCGTGCAGCCGGTCCAGCACCCACGCGCGCGCCGCCGTGGTGCTGGCGAGCTGCGGCTCGGGCACCGGACGCTCGATGAACTGGGCCTGGCCGCCCTCCCGGTGGGGCGGTACGACGGTCCGCCGGGCCACCTCGTTCGCGACGGCAGCCCCGTGGTCGCGGCGCACGATGTGCACGCACAGGTCGATCCCGGCCGCGACCCCGGCCGAGGTCAGCACGTCCCCGTCGTCGGTGTAGAGCACCCCGGGGTCCACCCGTACGGCGGGGAAGAGCCGCTGGAAGTGCTCGGCGGAGGCCCAGTGCGTGGTGGCCGGGCGGCCGTCGAGGTACCCGGCGGCGGCCAGCACGTAGCCGCCGGTGCAGATGGAGACGAGCCGGGTGCCGGGGCGGATGTGCGCGAGGGCGGCGGCGAGCTCCCCGGTCAGCCGGCCGTGGTCGTAGACCGGCCCCAGCTCGTACGAGGCGGGGACCACCACCGTGTCGGCCGTGGCCAGCAGTTCGGGGCCGTGCTCGACGTGGACGGCGAAATCGGCGTCGGTGCGCACGGGCCCGGGGGCGAGCCCGCAGGTGAGGATCTCGTAGAGCGGCCGCCCGGCGGGGTCCTTGGCGCGTCCGAAGATGCGGTGCGGGATGCCGAGCTCGAAGGGCAGCAGCCCGGCGAGGGCGAGCACGACGACCCGGTGCGCGTCGGCGCGCCGCGGCTCCGGACGCTCCGGCTCGACGCGGCCCAAGGGCGACGGCGACGGCAGCGGGGACGGCTGCTGCGGCCGCTGCGGCAACGGCGACGACTGCGGCTTCGCCTTCGGCTCCATGGCCCGATCGTAGCGAAGCATGACAGTCAGGCCACTGTCGTCCGGATCCCCACCGGCCCGATGCTGGCCGCGTGACACAGACAGCCCCCGCCTCCACGGCCACCCCGCCCGCCCCGCGCCCCGCCGGACGGATCCACCGCGCGTGGTTCGTCGCGGCCGTCGCCTTCGTGACGATCATCGGCGCCGCCGGGTTCGCCTCCCTGCCCGGGCTGCTCATCGAGCCGCTGCACACCGAGTTCGACTGGTCCCGCGGCACCATCGGCTTCGCCGTCTCGGTGAACCTCGCCCTGTACGGACTCACCGCGCCCTTCGCCGCCGCGCTCATGGACCGCTTCGGCATCCGCCGGGTCGTGGCGGTGGCCCTGCTCGTCATATCCGGCGGCTCGCTCGCCACCGTGTGGATGACCGCGTCCTGGCAGCTGGTGCTGTTCTGGGGCGTCCTGGTGGGGCTGGGCAGCGGCTCGATGGCGCTCGCCTTCGCCGCGACGGTGACGAACCGCTGGTTCACGGCCCGGCGCGGGCTGGTCACCGGCGTCCTGACCGCCGCCGGCGCCTCCGGCCAGCTGATCTTCCTGCCGCTGCTGGCCTGGCTGGTGGAGCACCACGGCTGGCGCCCGGCGGCGGTGACCGTGTCGCTGGCGGCGACGGCCGTCGTCCCGTTCGTCTGGCTGCTGCTGAGGGACCATCCGGCGGACGTGGGCCTCGCCCCGTACGGGGGCACCTACACCGCCAAGCCCGCCCCCGTCCGGGGTGCCGCGCGCCGGGCCGTGACGGTGCTGTTCAAGGCCGCCCGCACGGGACCGTTCTGGCTGCTGGCCGGTACGTTCGCCATCTGCGGGGCCTCGACGAACGGCCTGGTGCGGACCCACTTCGTACCGGCCGCCCACGACCACGGCATGCCGGTGACGGCCGCGGCGGGGCTGCTGGCGGTGATCGGCGTGTTCGACGTCGTCGGCACGATCGCCTCGGGCTGGTTCACGGACCGCTTCGAGGCCCGGCGCCTGCTGGCCGTCTACTACGCCCTGCGCGGCGTGTCGCTGCTGTTCCTGCCGATGCTGCTGGCCCCGTCGGTCCAGCCGCCGCTGATCTTCTTCATCGTGTTCTACGGCCTGGACTGGGTCGCGACCGTCCCGCCGACCATCGCGCTGTGCCGGGAGCACTTCGGCGACGACAGCGCGATCGTCTTCGGCTGGGTGCTGGCCTCGCACCAGGTGGGAGCGGCCGTGGTGGCCTTCCTGGGCGGCCTGACGCGGGACGCCTTCGGCTCGTACGACGTCGTCTGGTACGCCTCGGGGGCGCTGTGCGCGATGGCCGCGCTGATGGCGATGGTCATCCGCCGGTCCCCCGCGCGGCCCGCGCCCCCGCTGCCCGCCTCGGCCTGACCCCGGGCCGGGGCGGGCCGCCGGGGGGGCGTACAGGTGTCAGCCGGCCGGGGTGGTGGACTTCAGGGTGCCGTCCGGGCCCGCCAGGAGGACCGGGGTGTCCGGTCCGCCCAGGTCGCGGACGGCCGCGCGGTCGGCCTCGGCGGGGGCTTCGGCCGCACTCACCACGGCGGCGGCCTCCAGGGACTGCGCCCCGCTGGCCACGGCCATCGCGACGGCGGTCTGCAGGGCGCTGAGCTTCAGGGAGTCGAGCTCCACCGTCCCGGCGACGTAGGTGCGGCCCGTCTCGTCGCGCACCGCGGCCCCCTCGGGCACGCCGTTGCGGGCCCGGGCGCTGCGCGCCAGCGTGATGATCTTGCTGTCCTCGGGGTCGATCCCGGTGCTGTCGGTCATGGGCGGAAGCATAGGGAGCCCGCGGACCAAGCGCCCGGGCGGGGCCACGCCCCGGCCCCGCCGCGGCGCCGCCCCGCGACCAAATCAGGGGCGGTCGAGCCGCAGCCGCTCCGCCTTCGGCAGGCCCGCCACCACGAGGTCGTACGAGTCCTCGATCAGCTCCCGCACCAGCGCGTCCGGCAGCCCGTCCGGCCCGCCCACCGTCACCGTGTTCCAGTGCCGCTTGTTCATGTGGTAGCCGGGCACGATCGCCTCGTGCTCCTCGCGCAGCCGCACCGCGAGCTCGGGCTCGCACTTGAGGTTGATCTTCAGCGGTTCCCCGTCCAGTGCGGAGAGCGCGAACACCTTGCCCAGCACCTTGAACACCGAGGTCTCCGGGGTGAAGGGGAACTCCTCCACCGCCGCGTTGAAACCGAGGCAGAAGGCACGCAGCCGTTCCGGGGTCATTCGCCCTCCCCGCCCTCGGCCGCCGCCGGGGGGGCCGGTTGGACCAGCACCGTCACGATCTTGTTCCGGCGGCCGGCCGGGGACTCGGCCGTCAGGCGCAGCGGACGGCCGTCCGGAAGCTCCACCAGCGCCGAGGCGCCCGCGATCGGCACCCGTCCGAGCGCTTTGGCGAGCAGCCCGCCGACGGTCTCCACGTCCTCGTCGTCGAAGGCCTCCACCTTGAACAGCTCGCCGAGGTCGGTGATGTCCAGGCGCGCCGTGACCCGGTAGCTGTCCTCGCCCAGGTCCTCGACCGGCGGGATCTCCCGGTCGTACTCGTCGGTGATCTCGCCGACGATCTCCTCCAGGATGTCCTCGATGGTGACGATGCCGGCGGTACCGCCGTACTCGTCGATGACGACGGCCACGTGGTTGCGCACCGACTGCATCTCTCGGAGCAGGTCGCCCGCGTTCTTGGTGTCGGGCACGAAGAGGGCGGGCCGCATCACGGTCGAGACGAGGTCGGACTCCGCCTCCCGGCTGACGTGCGTCTTGCGGACGAGGTCCTTCAGGTAGACGATCCCGACGATGTCGTCCTCGTTCTCCCCGGTGACCGGGATGCGCGAGAAGCCCGACCGCAGCGCGAGCGTGGTCGCCTGACGGATCGTCTTGTACCGCTCGATGCAGATCAGGTCGGTGCGCGGCACCATCACCTCGCGCACGAGGGTGTCGCCGAGCTCGAAGACCTGGTGCACCATCCGGCGCTCGTCGTCCTCGATCAGCGATTCCTTCTCCGCCAGGTCCACCATCGCGCGCAGCTCGGCCTCGGAGGCGAACGGCCCCTTGCGGAAGCCCTTCCCGGGCGTGAGCGCGTTGCCGATGAGGATCAGCAGCTGCGGGATCGGGCCCATGATCCGCGCGAGCGGCACGAGCACGTACGCCGCCGCCGTCGCGGTGTTCAGCGGGTGCTGGCGGCCGATCGTACGGGGCGAGACGCCGACGGCGACGTAGGAGACCAGCACCATCACGGCGATGGCCACCAGCAGCGCGGTCCAGTTCTCGCCGAACTCGTCGAGGCAGACGTACGTGACGAGCACGCCCGCCGCCATCTCGCAGGTGACGCGGACCAGCAGCGCCACGTTGACGTAGCGGGTGGGGTCGGCGGAGACCTGGGCGAGCTTCGCGCTGCCGCGCCGGCCCTCGCGTACGGCCTGGTCGGCGCGGAAACTGGAGATCCGGGCGATCCCGGACTCGGCGCACGCCGCGAACCAGGCGACGACCACCAGGAGGACGGCACCGGTGATCAGCTGGGTGGCGTTCACGAGACGGTCGGGGCCGGGGACGGACCGGTCATTCCGCGCTCACCGCGCCAGCCGTCGACGATGGCCGCCTGGAGACCGAACATCTCGGCCTTCTCGTCCGGCTCCTCGTGGTCGTAGCCGAGCAGGTGCAGCACTCCGTGGACGGTCAGGAGCTGGAGCTCCTCGTCCATGGAGTGCTGCGTCGGGGCGTCCTCGCCCTGCTGCTTTGCAACCTCGGGGCAGAGCACGATGTCGCCGAGGAGGCCCTGCGGGGGCTCCTCGTCGTCCTTCGTCGGCGGACGGAGCTCGTCCATCGGGAAGGACATGACGTCGGTGGGTCCGGGCAGGTCCATCCACTGGATGTGGAGCTGCTCCATCGCCCCCTCGTCGATCACGATGACGGAGAGCTCGGAGAGCGGGTGGATCCGCATCCGGGTGAGTGCGTAGCGGGCGATGTCGAGGATCGCCAGCTCGTCGACCTCGGTTCCGGACTCGTTGTTGACGTCGATCGACATGGTGCGCTGGGTTCTACTTCCGCTGATGGCCGTCCGGGGCCGGCCGGGTCTCGTCGTACTTCTCGTACGCGTCGACGATACGGCCGACCAGCTTGTGCCGGACGACATCCTCGGAGGTGAGCCTCGAGAAGTGGATGTCGGGCACGCCCTCCAGGATGTCCTGCACCTGCCGCAGCCCGCTCTTGGCCCCTCCGGGGAGGTCGACCTGCGTCACGTCACCGGTGACGACGATCTTCGAGTCGAACCCGAGGCGGGTCAGGAACATCTTCATCTGCTCGGTGGTGGTGTTCTGCGCCTCGTCGAGGACGACGAACGCCTCATTGAGAGTGCGACCCCTCATGTATGCCAGGGGCGCCACTTCGATCGTGCCCGCGGCCATCAGGCGCGGGATCGAGTCCGGGTCGATCATGTCGTGCAGCGCGTCGTAGAGCGGGCGCAGGTACGGGTCGATCTTGTCGAAGAGGGTGCCCGGCAGGAAGCCGAGCCGCTCCCCCGCCTCGACGGCGGGCCGGGTCAGGATGATCCGGCTGACCTGCTTGGACTGGAGCGCCTGCACGGCCTTGGCCATCGCGAGGTAGGTCTTTCCGGTACCGGCGGGGCCGATGCCGAAGACGATCGTGTTCTTGTCGATCGCGTCGACGTACCGCTTCTGGTTGAGGGTCTTGGGACGGATGGTGCGGCCGCGGCTGGAGAGGATGTTCTGGGTGAGGACCTCGGCGGGCGTCTCCTCCGAGCCGCCCTTGCCGTTGGTGCTCGCCTTGAGCATGCCGATCGAGCGTTCCACTGCGTCCTCCGTCATCGGCTGCCCGGTGCGGAGCACCAGCATCATCTCGTCGAACAGGCGCTGGATCAGGGCGACTTCCGCCGCGTCACCGATCGCGCTGACCTGGTTGCCCCGCACATGGATGTCGGCCTTCGGGAAGGCCCTCTCGATCACGCGCAGCAGGGCGTCGCCCGAACCGAGCACCGTGACCATCGGGTGCGTCGCGGGAACGGTGAAGTGGGCGCGCGCCTGGCCCGGCGCCGGGGTGTGGGATGTCGGTGTCTGAGTCATGGGCCGGCACTGTGGCCTGCACATACCTCCCGCTGGGGGGCCGCGCCGATCGACGGCCTCGGACTACCAAGCCTACGTCTCCGGCGCGCCTTCCCCGAGGGGTTTTACGCCCGGCCCGGCCACCGGGACCGCCCCGGACCCGCGGCCCCGGCGCCGGAGCCGCGGGTCCGGGGCGCCCGGGGGCCTCCGGGAGCACGACCCGCCGGTCCGCGGCTCCGCCCCGGCGTGCCTACGCCGAGTGGCGGAAGCCGATCGTCGGCACCGCGCGCCGCCGCGCCGCCGGGGTCGTTCCCGGCGGCATCAGCTCGTCCAGGAACGCGTACCGGCCGCGCAGCTCCTGCGGCGCGGCGCGCCACCAGTGGGCGACCTCCGGCCAGCCGGGGGCCGACAGGGAGCCGCCGAACTCCTGGACCGACAGCGCCGCCGTCAGCCCGGCGAAGGCCAGCCGGTCCGCCAGCGGCCAGCCCGCCAGGGTCCCGGTGACGAAGCCCGCCACGTACACGTCCCCCGCGCCCGTGGGGTCCAGCGCCTCGACCGCGATCCCCGGGACCTGGGCCGTCTCCCCGGTGCGCCCGTCCACGGCGTACGAGCCCTCCGCGCCCATCGTCACCACCGCGATCGGCACCTTCGCGGCCAGCGCCCGGGCGGCCGCCCGCGGGCAGTCGGTCCGGGTGTAGCGCATCGCCTCGCCCGCGTTCGGGAGGAAGGCCTCGCACTGCTCCAGGTCGGCCAGTGCCCCCAGGTCCCAGCGGCCGCTCTCGTCCCAGCCGACGTCCGCGAAGACCCGCGAGCCGCGCCGCGCGGCCTCGCCGATCCACTCCTCGCCGCGACCCGGTCCCAGCGAGGCCACGGCCGCGCGGGCCCTCGGCGGACACTGGGGGAAGGGGCCGGGGCCGGCCGGCGGCGGAGCCTCGTGGCCGTGCGAGACCATCGTCCGCTCGCCTTCGTAGGCCATCGAGACCGTGACCGGGCTGTGCCAGCCGGGTACGGTCCGCGACATCGACAGGTCGATGGCCTCGCCCTGTTCGAGCGCGTCCCAGCAGTATTCGCCGTAGTGGTCGTCCCCGAACGCCGCGGCCAGCGAGGTGCGCAGGCCGAGCCGGGCCAGCGCGGTCGCCATGTTGGCGACGCCGCCGGGGCTGGAGCCCATGCCGCGCGCCCAGGACTCCGTGCCGCGCACCGGCGCCGAGTCGAGGCCGGTGAAGATGATGTCGAGGAAGACGGTTCCGGTCAGGAAGACGTCGCAGCCGGGTTCCTCGGGGTCGCGTACCGGGCCGAGCGGATCCACGGCGGCTGAGAGGCTGTCGAAGCTGTCCCGACTGGTCACGGTGTACTCCCCGTTGTTCTGGAAGGGTCGTCGTTGCGCTGGAGGGGTCGTTTCTGCACACGGGCCTTCAGTGGAAAGCTGCCAGCCCTGCCCGCGCCGGACGGCAGCAAACCCAGTGTGGCGCAGATCACCACGAGAGCGCTCTTCTCCAACTCCGGCCCCTTGATAGACAGGGGCCCCGCTCACTCTGCGGCACCTCCCGCGCACCTCCTGGAACAACCGTGCTTCACCGCGCCTCCGCGCCCTCGCTCGGTGTGGCCTGCGGGCCCGTCACCGGGAGCCTGCCGGCCGAGGGCGCGGGCTTCCCGGGCATGGGGCTGGTCCTGGGCGGGCTGCTGCCAGCCGTGGCCGGGCCGATGACCGCCGTGGCCCTGCACGCGGGCGGCCTCCGGCTGACCGCCGGTTCGGTCCGCCGCCGCGGCGGGGCCCCGGCGGCGGTCCTGGCGGCCGGCGCGGGCGCTCCGTCGGGTGCGGTGCCGCGGGTGGGCGCCGCGGAACTGGAGGTCGCGGAGATCCGGCTCCGCCGGCTCCCCCACCGCGTGCTGCTGCGCGCGCCCGCGGCGCGCCGCTCGCGCGACCGCGCGGGGGCCCGCGACCGCGCGGGAGCCCGCGTCTAGACGGCCCGCGGACCCCCGCCGCCGGCACCGGGGCGCGGGGCACGACCCGCGCCCCGGTGGCGGCGGGGGTGCGTGCGCCGGGGTGGGCTCAGGGCGCCCGCCTCGGGACCGGCACGCGGGCCAGGTCCGCCGCCACCGTCAGCTCCCCCTCGAACCCCGCGGCCCGGGCCTGCCGTTCGAACTCCGACGGGTCCGGGTACCGCTGCGAGAAGTGCGTCAGCACCAGGTGCCGGACGCCCGCCCCGCGCGCCACGGTGGCGGCCTGCCCTGCGGTCAGATGACCGTGGTCGACGGCCAGTTGCTCGTCCTCGTCGAGGAAGGTCGACTCGATCACCAGCATGTCGCAGCCCTCGGCGAGCTCCGTGACGCCGTCGCACAGGCGGGTGTCCATGACGAAGGCGAACCGCTGCCCGGGCCGGGCCTCGCTGACCTCGTCCAGGGTGACGCCACCGAGACTCCCGTCCCGCTGGAGCCGGCCCACGTCCGGCCCCTTGATCCCGTGCCGCGCCAGCAGTTGCGGCACCATCCGCCGGCCGTCCGGCTCGGTCAGCCGGTACCCGAAGGACTCCACCGGGTGCGAGAGCAGCCGCGCCTCCAGCGTGTACGAGGCCTCCCGCGCCAGGACCCCGCCCCGGGCCACCGGCTCCTCGCGCAGCGCCACCGTCTCCCGGTACGCCGTCGCGTACCGCAGCCGGTCGAAGAACTTCTGCCCCGAGGCCGGGTAGTGCGCGGTGACGGGGTGCGGGACCCGGTCCAGGTTGATGCGCTGGATGACGCCGGCCAGCCCGAGGCTGTGGTCGCCGTGGAAGTGCGTGACGCAGATCCGGTTGATGTCGTGCGCGGCGACCCCGGCGCGCAGCATCTGGCGCTGGGTGCCCTCGCCCGGGTCGAAGAGGATGCCCTCGCCGTCCCAGCGCAGCAGGTAGCCGTTGTGGTTGCGGTGGCGGGTGGGCACCTGGCTGGCGGTGCCCAGGACCACGAACTCTCTGACGGACACCGTCTATCCCGGGGGCCACTCGAGGCCGCGTCCGCCGAGGACGTGCGCGTGCGCGTGGAAGACGGTCTGGCCGGCGCCCGCGCCGGTGTTGAAGACGATCCGGTAGCCCTGGCCGTCGACCTTCTCGTCCGCGGCCACCTGACCCGCCTCGCGCAGCACGTCGGCGGCTACGCCCGGCTCGGCGGCGGCGAGGGACGCGGCGTCGGGGTAGTGGACCTTGGGGATGACGAGCACGTGCGTGGGCGCCTTCGGGGTGATGTCCCGGAAGGCGATGGTCGTCTCGGTCTCCCGGACGACGGTCGCCGGGATGTCCCCAGTGACGATCTTGCAGAACAGGCAGTCGGCCTGCGGTTCCCCGGCCATTGGTGCGCCTCCCGTGACGGTGATCGGTCCGGGCATCGTATCCAGCCCGGCACCGGTCACGCCGGGCGCCCGGTTACCCGCGCCCGCCCGGCACCGGCGGCCCGCCGGGTCAGGCCGGGCCGGGTCAGGACCAGCGCCCCGTCCGCGCCAGCAGGACCGCCGTCGCGGCGGTGCCCGCCGTGGACGTGCGCAGGACCGAGCGGCCCAGCCGGTACGGGTGGGCGCCGGCGGCCGCGAACGCCGCGAGCTCGTCCGGAGAGACCCCGCCCTCCGGGCCGACCACCAGCACGACCGAACCCGCCGCGGGCAGGGCCGCCGAGGCCAGGGCCTGCGAGGGGGTGTCGCGGTCCTCGTGCAGAACCATCGCCAGGTCGGCGCCGGCCAGCAGCGCCGCGACCTGCTTGGTGGACAGGGCCTCCGCCACCTCCGGGAAGCGGACCCGGCGGGACTGCTTGCCCGCCTCCCGGGCCGTGGCCCGCCACTTGGCCAGGGACTTGGCGCCGCGGTCGCCGCGCCACTGGGTGATGCAGCGCGAGGCCTGCCACGGCACGATCGCGTCGACGCCGGTCTCGGTCATCGTCTCTACGGCCAGCTCGCCCCGGTCCCCCTTGGGGAGCGCCTGGACCACGGTGATCCGTACGGCCGGCTCGGCCTCCTCGAAGACCCCGGAGACCGACACGACGAGCCGGTCCTTGCCCTCCGCGGCCTTGACCACGCCCTCCGCCCAGCGGCCGCGGCCGTCCGCGAGGACCACCGCCTCGCCCGGGTTCAGCCGCTTCACGGACACCGCGTGCCGGCCCTCCGGGCCGTCCAGGACGAACTCCGCTCCCGCGGGCACCTCTTCGACCACGAACACCGGGGCGGTCATGACACACTCCTCATCTGCATTGCCTTCAACGTGCGCTGCGCCTCGGCCAGTTCGGCCGCCAGCACCTCCACCAGCTCCCCGGCGGGCAGCGTCCGTGCCAGCCTGTGCCCCTGCCCGGCCCACAGCGCCATGCCCTGCGGGTCGCCCGCCGCGGCGGCCGCCTTGCGCAGCCCCGAGGTCAGGTGGTGGACCTGCGGGTACGCGGCCGGGGCGTACGGCCCGTGCTCGCGCATGAAGCGGTTGACCAGCCCCCTCGCCGGCCGCCCGGAGAAGGCGCGGGTCAGTTCGGTCCGTACGAAGAGCGGGTCCGTCAGCGCCTTCTTGTGCAGCGGGTGCGCCCCCGACTCGGGGCACGCGAGGAAGGCCGTCCCGAGCTGGGCCGCCTCGGCGCCCGCCGCGAGCAGCGCCGCGACCTGGGAGCCCCGCATCAGACCGCCCGACGCGATGATCGGGAGGGCCACCGCTTCCCGTACCTGCGCCACCAGCGCGAGCAGCCCGACGGCCGCGGTGCCGTCGGCCTGCGGGTCGTCGCGGTGGGTGCCCTGGTGGCCGCCGGCCTCCACGCCCTGGACGCACACCGCGTCGGCGCCCACCTCCTGCGCGCCGCGGGCCTCCTCGACGGAGGTCACGGTGACGACGGTGTACGTACCGGCCTCGCGCAGCGCGGTGAGCGCCGCGCCGGAGGGGCGGCCGAAGGTGAAGGAGACGACGGGGACCGGGTCCTCCAGGAGGATCGCGAGCTTGGCGTCGTAGCCGTCGTCGGAGGTGCCCATGATGTCGTCGGCGGCGAGGGAGATCCCGTACCAGTTCGCCTCGCCGGCCAGCTGTCCGCGGTACGCCTCGACGGCAGCCGGGTCCACGTAGCCGGTCTGCGGCAGGAAGAGGTTGACGCCGAACGGGCGCCGGGTGAGGGCGCGCACCTGCTTGATCTCCTGGTACATGCCGTCGGCGGTCTTGTACCCGCCGGCCAGGAAGCCCAGTCCGCCCGCCTCGCACACGGCTGCGGCGAGCGGCGGACACGAGGCGCCGCCCGCCATGGGAGCCTGCACGATCGGGTACGGAGAGAGACCGTTCGGTGCGCTGGACATGGACTGCATCGTGCCATGTCCCGCTCATCGCACCGAATCACGGCATTCGCCGGGCATAGTCCGCATCCGGCCCGCCGGGCCCGGTGCGGCGAGCCCGGCCGGGGGTGTCCCCCGGCCGGGCTCGTACGCGTTCCCGCGGGCCGCTCAGCGGCCGTTGAAGGCGTCCTTCAGGCGGCTGAACAGGCCCTGCTGGCCCGGCGCGAACTGGCCCGTGGGCCGCTCCTCGCCGCGCAGCTTCGCCAGCTGGCGCAGCAGCTCCTCCTGCTGGGCGTCCAGCTTGTTCGGGGTGGTGACCTCGACGTGCACGATGAGGTCACCGCGCCCGCCGCCGCGCAGGTGCGTGACGCCGCGCCCGTGCAGCGGGATCGCCTGGCCGGACTGGGTGCCGGGCCGGATGTCGATCTCCTCCAGGCCGTCCAGCGTCTCCAGCGGGCACTTGGTGCCCAGGGAGGCCGCCGTCATCGGGATGGTGACCGTGCAGTGCAGGTCGTCCCCGCGGCGCTGGAACGTCGAGTGCGGCAGCTCGTGGATCTCCACGTACAGGTCGCCGGCGGGACCGCCGCCGGGGCCGACCTCGCCCTCGCCCGCGAGCTGGATCCGGGTGCCGTTCTCGACGCCGGCCGGGATCTTGACCGTGAGGCTGCGGCGGGACCGGACCCGGCCGTCGCCCGCGCACTCGGGGCACGGGGTCGGGACGACGGTGCCGAAGCCCTGACACTGCGGGCAGGGGCGCGAGGTCATGACCTGGCCCAGGAACGACCGGGTGACCTGCGAGACCTCACCGCGGCCGCGGCACATGTCACATGTCTGCGCCGAGGTGCCGGGGGCGGCGCCCTCGCCGGAGCAGGTGGTGCACACGACGGCCGTGTCGACCTGGATGTCCTTGGTGGTCCCGAAGGCCGCCTCGTCCAGTTCCAGGTCCAGGCGGATCATGGCGTCCTGGCCTCGGCGGGTCCGCGAGCGCGGTCCGCGCTGCGAGGCCTGGCCGAAGAAGGCGTCCATGATGTCGGAGAAGTTGCCGAAGCCGCCCGCTCCGAATCCGCCCGCGCCGCCGCCGCCGCCCGAGGAGGACAGCGGGTCACCGCCGAGGTCGTAGACCTGCTTCTTCTGCGGGTCCGAGAGCACCTCGTACGCCGCGTTGATCTCCTTGAAACGCTCTTGCGTCTTGGGATCGGGGTTCACATCCGGGTGCAGCTCGCGCGCAAGCCGCCGGAATGCCTTCTTGATCTCGTCCTGGGAGGCGTCGCGGCGCACGCCGAGAACGGCGTAGTAGTCCGTGGCCACTTACGACTCCGCCAGGATCTGTCCGACGTAACGTGCCACTGCGCGTACCGCTCCCATCGTTCCGGGGTAATCCATGCGGGTCGGTCCGACCACGCCGAGTTTGGCGACGGATTCGCCGCCCGAACCGTAACCGACCGAGACCACCGACGTGGAGTTCAGCCCCTCGTAGGCGTTCTCATGCCCGATCCGTACGGCCATTCCCGACTCACTGGCCTCGCCCAGCAGCTTGAGGAGCACGACCTGCTCCTCCAGCGCTTCGAGCACCGGCCTGATCGTCAGGGGAAAATCGTGTCCGAAGCGGGTGAGATTGGCGGTACCGCCAATCATCAACCGTTCCTCGGCTTCCTCAACCAGGGTTTCGAGGAGCGTCGCGAGCACGGTGGACACCGTGGCGCGGTCGTCGGCCTCGAAGGACTCGGGGAGGTCCTGGACGAGCGGGGGCACGTCGGTGAAGCGGCGGCCGACGACCCGGCTGTTGAGCCGGGCCCGCAGGTCCGCGAGCGAGACCTCCCCGAAGGGGGTCTGGCAGTCGATGAGCCGCTGCTCGACGCGCCCGGTGTCCGTGATCAGTACGAGCATCAGCCGGGCCGGGGCCAGCGACAGCAGCTCGACGTGGCGCACGGTGGAACGCGTCAGTGAGGGGTACTGGACGACGGCGACCTGCCGGGTGAGCTGCGCGAGCAGCCGCACCGTGCGGCCGACGACGTCGTCGAGGTCCACCGCGCCGTCGAGGAAGTTCTGGATGGCCCGCCGCTCGGGCGTCGACAGGGGTTTGACCCCCGCCAGCTTGTCGACGAAGAGGCGGTAGCCCTTGTCGGTGGGGATGCGGCCGGCGCTGGTGTGCGGCTGGGCGATGTAGCCCTCGTCCTCCAGGACGGCCATGTCGTTGCGCACGGTGGCCGGTGAGACGCCGAGCCGGTGCCGCTCGGTCAGCGCCTTGGAGCCGACCGGCTCCTCGGTCCCGACGTAGTCCTGGACGATGGCGCGCAGCACTTCGAGCCTGCGTTCACTGAGCATCGCGCACACCTCCAGCTGTGGTCCGTCGCCGTGTTCCGCCGGCATGTTGCCGGCTCTCCGTTGGCACTCTGGTCGTTCGAGTGCCAGCGATCCCCCGCTCAGTGTACGGCCGGGTAGTGAGGCCCTGGCAAGGGCGGCCCGTCAGGGTAGCGTCGCGGCATGGACGTGCGATGGGAAGAGGCGGGCTGGGAACGGCTGACCGGACGGGCCGGGCGGCGGCGTCTTCCGGTGTGGGACTGCACCGTGGGACTGGTGGTGGGAGACGATTCGGTGCTCCTGGTGGACCCCGGCTCGTGCGTGCGTGAGGGCGCGGAGATCCGTGCCGAGGCCGAGCGGCTGACGGGTCGCCGCGTGACCCATATCGCATTCACGCACGGGCATTTCGATCACGTGCTGGGCGCGGCCGCCTTCTCCGGGGCCGAGGTGTACGCCGCGGTCGGGCTGGACTCCGTCCTGGACGCCCGGCGGGAGTCGCTGCGGCGGTCCGCGGTGCGGCACGGGCTGGCCGGGCCGGAGGCGGCGGAGGCCGTCGAGCTGCTGGTGCTCCCCCGGCACCCGGTGTCGGGGGAGTGGACGCTGGAGCTGGGCGGGGTGCGGGTGCTGCTGGCCAACGTGGGGCCGGGGCACACGGGGCACGACCTGGCGGTGTTCGTCCCGGGCGAGCGGGAGGCGGTCTTCTGCGGGGACCTGGTCGAGGAGTCGGGCGAGCCGCAGGCGGGCGGCGACGCGGTGCCGGCGCGCTGGCCGGACGCCCTGGACCGGCTGCTGGCCCTGGGCGGCGACGACGCCCTGTACGTGCCGGGTCACGGAGCGGTGGTCGACGCGGCCTTCGTCCGTGCGCAACGCGCCACACTGGCCGCGCGTTTCGGCGTGTCGGAGGCGTGATCGCCGCGCCTCTCCTAGATGAGTGAGTCCAAGGGATGGCCTGCGGACATAGGACGAGGGCGTCCAATGTCAGTGTGTGAAGACGGACCTGGACACCCTCGCGACAGCA